>NZ_JBXUOV010000258.1:0-6113 GCF_057196585.1 Micromonospora sp. ATLC20 | reverse complement strand
CCCCGGTACCCGGTCGCCGATCCGGCAGCGGGTGCCCGGCGCGAACCTGCCGGCCGCCCCGCCCGCCGGACCGGCCGGACCGGCCACCGGCGGTCCGCTGATCGGCGTCCCGGCGGACCCGTCGAGCGTCCGGGCCCTGGTCGAGGCGTTCCAGGACGGGGTACGGCGGGCCGAGGGCGCGGTCGATCCCACGCCCCCGGCGACGGAACGGCCCCGGCTCAGCCGCCGGGTGCCCGGCGCGAACCTGTCCGTCTCCCCGGCACAGTCCGCGCCCCCCACCAGTTCCGACCCCGGCGATCCCGTCGAGGTCCGCAACCGGATCAGCGAATTCGAGGCGGGCGTCGCCCGTGCTCTGCGCGAAGTCAGTACCGACCGCCGCTACGAAGAGGACCCATCACGGTGACCAGCCCCTTCCTCCACGAGAACGTCGAACAGAGCACCACCGGCGACCTCAGTCCCGAGGCACGCACCTTCAACTGGCTGCTCGACTCGTTCACCTCCAGCACCGCCGGGGTGATGGAGGCGATCGCGGTCTCCTCGGACGGGCTGCTGATGGCCATGTCCGCGATCAAGGACCGGTCCAACGCGGAACGGCTCGCCGCCGTGGTCTCCGGCATGACCAGCCTCGCCGGGGGTGCCGCGAGCTGGTACGCGCTCGGCGCGCTCAACCGGGTGATCGTCGACATGGCCGAGGGATACCTGCTGATCAGCGCGATCAGCAGCGGCTCGGTCCTCGGCGTCGTCGCCGACCGGACCGCGAACCTGGGCACCGTGGCGTACGAGATGACGCTGTTCGCCGGGCGCGCCGGCGGCGCTCTGAGTCCGCGTCTGATCGCCGAGCTGAAGAACGCCGTACAGCAATGATCCCAGGGGCCGCCGGCGCGGACCCGGAGCCGGAGCCCGGCGTCCGGATCCGCCCCTTCCTGAACGCGTCCGCTCCGGTGCCGGAGCCGGACGCGGGCGACGGGGAGCCGTCCGGCCCACGCCCCTTCGTGCTGACCTCCGGACGGGTGGACGGTGACCCGGCGATCGGCCTGGAGACCCAGGTCACCGCTCGTCCGGGCAGCACCTCGTGGGCGGTGACCGCCCGGTTGGCCCCGGAGCTGGCGGCGATCGTCGCGATCTGCGCCGAGCCCGTCTCGGTGGCCGAGATCTCCGCCCGGACCCGGATGCACTTCGGGGTGACCCGGGTGCTGGTCGGCGACCTCCGGGCCGCCGGCCATCTCGACGTGCACGTCGCGGACGTCGACGACGCCCTCGATCCCGACATCATCCTGCGAGTGATTGATGGACTTCGTGCGATCTCCTGAATGGCCGGCGGCCGCCACGGGCGGGCCGGCCGCGAACAGCGCCCCGAGCCGCTACGGCGGCCCGGCGCCGCTGATCGGCCGGGCCACGCCGCCCCCGCCCACGCCGCCGCTGCCGTACCTGCCGCCGGGTGTGCCGCCGGCCGAACCGGCCCCGATCGTCAGCCGGGTGCCGGCGCCCCGGCCGCCGATCCCGGTCAAGATCCTCATCGCCGGCGGGTTCGGGGTCGGCAAGACCACCACCGTCGGTGCGATCTCCGAGATCGCGCCGCTGACCACCGAGGCGGAGATGACCACCGCCGGCATCGGCATCGACGACCCGGGCGGGGTCGCCGGCAAGACCACCACCACCGTGGCCATGGACTTCGGCTGCGTGACCATCGACCGCAGCCTGAAGCTCTACCTCTTCGGTACGCCCGGACAGGCGCGCTTCGGGTTCATGTGGGACGACCTGGCCCGGGGCGCGCTCGGCGCGCTCGTGGTGGTGGACAGCGCCCGGCTCGACGACTGCTACCCGGCGATCGACTTCTTCGAGCGGTCCGGGCTGCCGTTCGCGGTGGGCGTCAACGCCTTCGACGGCCGGCTGGCCCTGGACCTGCCGTCGATCCGCTGGGCGCTGGCGATCGGTGAGCACGTGCCGCTGGTGCAGTTCGACGCCCGGGACCGCCTCTCGGTGCGGGACGCCCTGCTCGTCGTCCTGGACCGCGCGCTGGACCGGGCCACCCGATCCCGGGCAGGCTGAACCGGCAGTCGTTTCGATCCGTTGTCTGGCGAAGGGGTGGACGCCATGAGAGGTGATCTGGACGAGACACTGGCCCGGATGGCACGGCGCGAGGAGGCGCTGCGCCGCCGGGCACCGATGCCCGGCGAACCGGCCGGGACGCCCGAGCGGGACGTACCCGCGGAGGCGGCGGACGAGCCGGGCGACGGGCGGGCGGGGCACGGCGCGTACCGGCTGCGCGGCGGCGAGGCCCCGGTGCGGCGTGACCCGGTCGAGGAGGTCGCCGAGGCGGTCCGGCGGGTGGTGGCCGAGCACCCGGGGCTGGCCGTGACGCTGCGGGTGGAACTGGGCGAGCAGGCGTACCCGCTGCGGGTCTCCTGGTCCGGCACGGCGGTGACGGTGGGGCCGGCGGCGCCGCCCGCGCCGCCGCCGGCGTGGCCCATGTCGGTGAAGACGGTGCCGGCGCCCGGCCACGACCCGCTGGAGTCCGACCCGGCGGCCCGGCTGGCCGAGATGATCCGGCGCGACCCCTCGCTGCTGGACGATCCGGGCCCGCGCTGACCGGCAACCGATGATCGGGGCGGCTACTGTCGGCGGGTGGCCGAACCCGACCTGACCCTGACCGCGACGCTGCGGCCGGCCGCGCTCGACGCCCGCCGCGGCGTGGTGCGCCTGCATCCCGAGGTGCTCACCGCGCTGGCGCTGCGCCCCGGCGACCCGGTCCGCCTGACCGGCCGCCGGGTCACCGCCGGCATCGCTGCCGCCGCCGAGCCGAGCACCAGCGGCGCCCTCCTGCACGCCGACGACCTGCTGCTGGGCAACCTCGGCCTGCGGGCCGGCGGCCAGGTCACGGTGAGCCCGCTGCCGGCGGCCCCGGCACGCCGGCTCACAGTGTCCGGCCCGGCCGCTGTGGTCGCCGCGGTCCCGCCGGAGATGCTGCGGCTCGCGCTGCTCGGCAAGGTGGTCACCGCCGGGGACGACGTCTCGCTGCTGCCACAGGACGTGCTGCCGGACGCCGCCGTGCGCGGCCTGATCGAGGCCGCGCGGCGCAGTCTGGCGAGTTCCGTCGGGTACGCCTGGACGAGCACGCTGCTCACCGTCGTGTCGGCCGAACCGGCGGTCGGCGCGCTCGTCACCATGGACACGGTGGTGGGCTGGGAACACGGTCCCGCCACCCGCGGCTCCGGCCCGGCGTCCTCCGCCTCCGCCGCACGCGTCTCCGCCCCCGCCGCGCCGCCCGAGACGGAACCCGACACCGACCTGCTCGGCCCGGAGGACGCGCCCGACGTGGACGAGCTGCCCGGCCTGCGCGCCCAGGCCGAGGAGCTGACCGAGCTGCTGGACCTGGGCTTCCACCACCGTGAGGTGCTGGGCCGGCTCGGCACCACCGTCTCGCTCGGCGTGCTGGTGGAGGGCCCGGCGGGCTCGGGCAAGTCCGCGCTCGTGCGTGCCGTCGCCGCCAAGGTCGGCGCGGGCGTACGGCCGCTCTGGGCGCCCGAACTGGCCGCGCTCAGCAACGACGCGGCGGCCCGCCGGCTGCGCGAGGCGGCCACGGCGGTACGTGCCGGCGGTCCCGCCGTGCTGCTGGTCACCGACGTGGAGTCGATCGCCCCGGCCGACGAGCCGGGCCCGCTGGCCACCGTGTTCCGCCAGGTGGTGGCCGAGACGCTGCGGGCCGGTGCCGCTGTGGTGTGCACCAGCGGACGCCCCGAGGCGGTCGATCCGGCACTGCGCGGCCCGGACCTGCTCGCGCTGCGGATCACCGTGCCGCTGCCCGACGCGGCGCTGCGCCGGGAACAGCTGACGGTGCTGACCCGTGAGGTGCCGCTCGCCGGTGACGTCCGGCTGGACGAGGTGGCCGCGCGTACCCCCGGTTTCGTCGCGGCGGACCTGGCGGCGCTGGTCCGCGAAGCCGGGGTACGCGCGGCGCTGCGCCAGAAGGCGGCGGAGACGCCGACGGTGGCGATGGCCGACTTCACCGCAGCGCTGGAGGTGGTCCGGCCGACCACGATGTCCGCGTCCACGCTGGAGCTGGCGTCGGTGACGCTTGACGACGTGGGCGGGCTGCACGAGGTCAAGCAGACGCTCACCGAGTCGGTGCTGTGGCCGCTCACCTACCCGGACACGTTCGCCCGGCTGGGCGTGACGCCGCCCCGCGGGGTGCTGCTCTACGGTCCGCCCGGCTGCGGCAAGACCTATCTGGTGACCGCGCTGGCCGGGTCCGGGCGGGCGAACGTGCTGTCGGTGAAGGGCGCGGAGCTGCTCTCGAAGTGGGTGGGTGAGAGCGAGCGGGCGGTCCGGGAGCTGTTCCGCCGCGCCCGCCAGGCCGCGCCCACGCTGGTGTTCCTCGACGAGGTGGACGCGCTGGCCCCGGTACGCGGGCAGGCCACCGACGGCGGTACGACCGACCGGGTGGTGGCGGCGCTGCTGACCGAACTGGACGGGGTGGAGGCGCTGCGCAACGTGGTGGTGGTCGGCGCGACGAACCGCCCCGAGCTGGTCGACCCGGCGCTGCTGCGTCCCGGCCGGCTGGAACGGCTGGTCTACGTGCCGCCGCCGGACGGTCCGGCCCGCACGGAGATCCTCCGCGCCTCGGCCCGGGACGTCCCGCTCGCGCCGGACGTGGACCTCGACGCGCTCGGCGCCGAGCTGGACGGCTTCTCCGCCGCCGACTGCACCGCGCTGGTCCGGGAGGCGGCGCTGGCAGCCATGCGGGAGTCGCTGGAGGCGAGCACGGTGACCGCCGCGCACGTCGAGGCGGCCCGGAACCGGGTCCGCCCGTCCCTGGACCCGGTGCAGCTCGCGCAGCTGGAGTCGTACGCCGCCGGCCGGTCCTGACCGGTCAGCGCTCGTCGCGGCGGCGGGCGGCGGGGCGGCGGGGGCGCTCCGTTACACGGCGGCGGCGCTCGGGTTCGCGCTGCCCGCGAGCCGTCCGGCTGCGGGCACGCTCCGGCTCGGTCAGGACCGGCTCGCCGGCGTACTCGTCGTCGTCGAAGTCGTTGCCCTCGTCGTAGGCGGCGTACTCGTCGTCCGCCGGCCCGGCGTCTCCCCGCTCCTCCCGCAGCGCGGTCTCGTGGTCCTTGACCACCTGGGAGTCCTCGATCTCGCCGCGCCAGCCCTCGACCGCGTCCGGGTCGAGCACGGTCCGGGTCATCACGTGCCGGACGAAGTGCTTCAGCTCCAGCCGGACCCGTCGGCCCTGGGCCCGCCACAGGTTGCCGGTGTGCTCCAAGAAGCCCTGCGGGTGGTACTCCAGCACGACCAGGATCCGGGTCAGCTCCGGGCCGACCTCGTGGAAGCTGACGGTGCCGTCGACCGAGCCCTTCTCGCCCGTCGACCGCCAGTGGATGAGCCGGTCCGGGATCTGCCGGACGATCGTCGACTCCCAGCTCCGGTGCGACCAGAGCACCTGCGCCTTCCAGGTCATCTTCTCGTCGGCGTCGCAGTCGGCCTGCTCGACCTTCTTCATGAAGCTCGGGAAGTCGCCGAACGTCGTCCACCGGTTGTAGGCGGCCCGGACCGGCACGCCGACCTCGACGGTCTCGACGATGTTCGTGACCTTGAGCTTCTGGCCGCCGTCCCGGCCGCGCCTGCGACCGAACGCCGCCATCAGCTTCTCCTTACCGCCGGCCAGGCCGGCCCGGAACATGGCAGTCACCGGCGAGGCGCCCTCGGCGAGCCGTTGCGCGCCGGTGGCGGCGGCGACCAGGCCCGGGTCGCCGCCCCGCTTCGCGTACTCGCTCAGGCGTCCGGTGGCGTCGGTGATCCGGTCGGTGACCACCTGCACGGCCCGCTCGCCGAGGGCGGTGGCGAGATTGTGCAGCTCGCCGCCGATCTGGTCGCGGGCCCGGTCGGCCAGGCTGCCCGTCGCCACGGCTCACCGCCCCCGATCGGCTCGGGCCGGCACCGGCGCGGCGGGCTGGTCGTCCAGCTCCTGCTCCTCGTCCGGCGCGGAACGTTCGGCGCCCGGCCCGGAACGGTCCTTGTTCGGCCCGGACCGCTCGGCGTCCGGCCGGCCCGCGCCGGTCCTGCGGCGCAACGCGCCGGCGCCCTCCCGCAGTCGCCCGCCGATCGCGTCGATGCCG
>NZ_JBXUOV010000257.1:0-6127 GCF_057196585.1 Micromonospora sp. ATLC20 | reverse complement strand
GCACGCTGGTGCGCCGCCAGGGCTGAGGCCCGCGCCGCGTCGCGGCGCCGCAGTGGACGACCGGCCGGGGTGCGCGCAGGGGGCATGCATCCCGGCCGGTTCCGGTTCGCCGGTCACTCGAACGGGTGTACGTCCGGCGAAGACCGGACGATGATCCACGCGCACCTCTAGCCCCGCGGCCCCGGTGCGATTAGCGTCTAGGCATGGCACGGGGTTTTCCCGGGCCAGCCGGACAGCCCGGACCTGCGTCCTCGCGCACGGGGCCCGCATCCGACCCCGTGTCCTCCGGGCACCGGAAGAGGCGGAACTCGGGTGGCCGGGTGCCCATCCGCGGAGCAGGCCTGTGACCACTCGCCGTACCCCCGCCGGAGCCGAGCAGACCCCGGCCTCGACCGCCCCGACCCGCCGGACCACCCGCAGCCGCCGCGGCGCCGCCGCCGAGGCCGAGGAGCCCCGACCAGCAGGCCAGGCCTTCGTCCTGGACACCTCGGTCCTGCTGTCCGACCCGGCCGCCTTCCACCGCTTCGCCGAGCACGAGGTGGTGTTGCCGCTGGTGGTGATCTCCGAGTTGGAGGGCAAGCGACACCACCCCGAGCTGGGCTGGTTCGCCCGCCAGTCGCTGCGCATGCTGGACGAGCTGCGCGTGCGGCACGGCCGGCTGGACCGCCCGGTGCCCGCCAACGACCAGGGCGGCACGCTGCGGGTGGAGCTGAACCACACCGACGACGGGGTGCTGCCGCCCGGCTTCCGCAACGAGTCGAACGACGCGCGCATCCTGTCCGTGGCGCTCAACCTGGCCGCCGAGGGGCGTGAGGTCACGCTCGTCAGCAAGGACATGCCGCTGCGGGTGAAGGCGGCCTCGGTGGGCCTGCGCGCCGACGAGTACCGGCACGGCCAGGCCAGCGACCCGACCTGGACCGGGATGGCCGAGCTGGACCTGGCCGAGGAGGAGATCGGCCGGCTGTACGCGGGCGAGGCGCTCGACGTCGACGCCGCGGCGGGCCTGCCCTGCCACACCGGTCTGGTGCTGCACTCGGGGCGGGGCTCGGCGCTGGGGCGGGTGCTGCCGGACAAGACGATCCGGCTGGTTCGGGGCGACCGGGAGGCGTTCGGCGTGCACGGGCGCTCGGCGGAGCAGCGGATCGCGCTCGACCTGCTGCTGGACGAGTCCATCGGCATCGTGTCGCTCGGCGGGCGGGCCGGCACCGGCAAGTCCGCGCTGGCGCTCTGCGCCGGCCTGGAGGCGGTGATGGAGCGTCGCCGGCACAAGAAGGTGATCGTGTTCCGTCCCCTGTACGCGGTCGGCGGCCAGGAACTCGGCTACCTGCCCGGGTCGGAGTCGGAGAAGATGTCGCCGTGGGCGCAGGCCGTCTTCGACACGCTCGGCTCGGTGGTGCACGAGAACGTGCTGGAGGAGGTCACCTCGCGCGGGCTGCTGGAGGTGCTGCCGCTGACCCACATCCGCGGCCGGAGCCTGCACGACGCGTTCGTCATCGTGGACGAGGCGCAGTCGCTGGAGCGGGGCGTCCTGCTCACCGTGCTGTCCCGGATCGGTCAGGGGTCGCGGGTGGTGCTCACCCACGACGTGGCCCAGCGGGACAATCTGCGGGTCGGCCGGCACGACGGGGTGACGGCGGTGATCGAGGCGCTGAAGGGGCATCCCCTCTTCGCGCACGTCACGCTCAGCCGATCGGAGCGTTCTCCGATCGCCGCTATGGTCACCGATCTACTGGAGGACATCCCTGGCTGACTGCCGCCGTTGCCCTACTTTGTCCGCATTTTCAGGGTGACGCAGATCACTTTTAGGCCCGGCCATTTCCCACCGGCCTCACTGTGCGCAATGGTGTCCATCGAGCGTCACCTACCACTCGGGAGCCGGACACGGCCCGGAGTCACACCGGTACCGGTGCGCTCACGGCACCCGGCGTGACCCGACCCGGCCATGCGCGTGCCGTGTCCCTGCCCCCGACGAAGGGAAACTTCGTGAGTCGGCTCTGGAGCCGGTTCGGCGCCCGTACGGCCGCTGTCGCGCTGCTCTCCGTGGGCGTCGCCGGCGGCTTCTATCTGGGTGAGGACCGACAGACCCAGCAGCAGGGCCTGACCGCGCAGGTCGGCCTGGAGGTCGACCAGGCGGAGTACGCGTACCAGCGCGACCGGCTGTCCGACCACCGCGTGGACTCGTCCCGGCAGCGCGCCGCCGAGTACCAGGCGAAGCTGCGTGCCGCCGCGGCGGCGAAGGAGGCCGCCGAGCGGGCCAGGAAGGCCGAGGCGGCCGCCGCCACCCGCAAGAAGGAGCGGGCCGCAGCGGAGGAGGAGGAGACGAAGATCAAGCCGTACGACGGCCCGATCCCGTCCTCGTGCGCGGAGTACAGCGGCAACCGGAAGATCGGTTGCGCCGTCATGCTCGACAAGGGCTTCGGCATCGACCAGTTCCCCTGCCTGGACAAGCTCTGGACCAAGGAGAGCGGCTGGAACCCGAAGGCTTCCAACAGCTCGTCCGGGGCGTACGGGATCCCGCAGGCGGTGCCGGGCAGCAAGATGGCCTCGGTGGCCGACGACTGGAAGACCAACCCGGCGACCCAGATCACGTGGGGTCTCGGCTACATCAAGGGTCGGTACGACACCCCCTGCGGCGCCTGGCAGAAGTCGCAGAGTTCGGGCTGGTACTGACATCACGACGACGGCGGGACACGCGGGCAGACCCGGTGTCCCGCCTTCGTCGTACCGGCCCTCGACTGGCGGCCTGCCACTTTTGCTGATAGCTCTTGGTAGGTGACCTGGCACGGCGGCCCCAGCGGCGACCCCTACCGGTTCGGCACCGACGCGTTCTACGCGGCGCTCGGCCGGGCCTTCGTCGCCATGTGCGCGGTCGTGCCGGTGCTGTTCCTCATCGAGGCGCTCGACGTCGGCCTGCGACTCGGCCTGGACTACACCGCCGGCATCATCCCGCAGCGGCTCCAGGGCCTGGACGGCGTCTTCTTCTCACCGTTCCTGCACGCCGGCTGGAACCACCTCTACAGCAACAGCATCCCGCTGATCCTGCTCGGCACGTTCGTGCTCGCCGCGGGCACCCGCCGGTTCCTCTGGTCCACCGCCGTCATCATCCTGGTCAGCGGCCTGGGCGTCTGGTTCACCGGCTCACCCAACTCGGTGGTGGTCGGCGCCAGCGGAGTCATCTTCGGCTACCTCGGCATCCTGCTCACCCGGGGCGTGGTGGAGCGGAGCTGGTGGAACTTCGCCGTCGGCCTGCTGGTCGGGTTGCTCTACGGCTGGCAGCTGCTCGGCATCCTGCCCACCGACGAGCGCATCTCCTGGCAGGGTCACCTGTTCGGGCTGCTCGGCGGCGTGGTCGCGGCGATCCTGTTCCGCCGCCGCAACGACGCCGGCGAATCCGACCGCCTCGGCTCACCCAGGATGACGCTGCCCTGACGGCGCGTTGATCGAAGCGCGGGACATGCTTGCCCGGGGCCACCCGCCCGCCTACCGTTTCGGCATCAGCACGGGGTGATCCGAAGCGGAAAGTGACGGTACGCCATGCGCGAGGTCGATGTCGCCGTGATCGGGGCCGGTCCCGCCGGGCTCTTCGCCGCCTACTACGCCGGTTTCCGCGGACTCTCCGTGTCGGTGATCGACGCGCTGCCCGAGCCGGGCGGCCAGGTCACCGCGATGTACCCGGAGAAGCTGATCCTCGACGTCGCCGGCTTCCCCGCGATCAAGGGCCGCGAGCTGGTCGCGAACCTGGTCGCCCAGGCCGCGCCGTTCCACCCCGACTACCGGCTCGGCGTACGCGCGGAGAAGCTGTCCTACCTCGACGGCCGGCCGGTTCTCGGCCTCGCCGGCGGTGAGCAGCTCACCTGCGGCGCGGTGCTGGTCACCGGCGGGCTCGGCAGCTTCACGCCCCGGCCGCTGCCGGTCGCGGAGAGCTTCACCGGCGGCGGGATCGTCTACTTCGTGCCGCAGCCGGCCGAGCTGACCGACCGGCACGTGCTCATCGTCGGCGGCGGCGACTCGGCGTTCGACTGGGCCGCCACGCTCGCCCCGCTGGCCCGGTCGGTGACGCTGGTGCACCGGCGGGACCGCTTCCGGGCGCACGCCGCCACCATCGATCGTGTCCGCGCGCTGCCGGTGCGGATCGTGGTGAACGCCGAGGTGAGCCGGCTGTACGGCGAGGAGACCGTCACCGGCGCCGAGCTGACCGTACGCGGCGGCGAGGCGGAGACGCTGCCGGTGGACACCGTGGTGGCCGCGCTCGGCTTCACCGCCGACCTCGGCCCGCTCGCCGAGTGGGGGCTGAACATCGACCGGCGGCACATCGTGGTGGACAGCGCGATGGCCACCAACCTGCCCCGGGTGTTCGCGGCCGGGGACATCACCGAGTACCCGGGCAAGGTCCGCCTGATCGCCACCGGCTTCGGCGAGGCCGCCACCGCCGTGAACAACGCGGCTGTCGTCATCGACCCGACCGCGCACCTGTTCCCCGGTCACTCCTCCGACGGCACCTGACGCCGATCGGCGTCAGGGCAGGCCGACCAGGTCCGCCATCAGGCCGATCTGGTGGTCGAAGTACTCGTCGCGGTGCGGTAGCGCCCGGTTGATCCGGCCGAACAGCTCGAAGCTGATCAGCCCGAACAGTTGGGTCCAGCCGGCCATGCCGCGCGCCAGCAGCGCGGGCGGCACGTCCATGCCGAGCAGCCCGACCAGTTCGGCCACGTCGCCGCGGAGCGGCTCGGGCAGTTCCTCGTCGGGCGGGGCGAGCCGGCCGGAGGCCAGGCCGTCGCGCAGGATGCCGACCAGGGTCACCGGTGGGCGCTGGGCCGGCGCGACGGTGTCGTCCGGGGCCGCGTACCCGGGCACCGGGCTGCCGTAGAGCAGCGCGTACTCGGCGGGGTGGGCCAGCGCCCACGTACGGGCGGCCCGGCAGGCGGCGAGCCACCGTCCGCGCAGGTCGGCCTGGTCGGCGGCGGCGTCGGCCGCCTCCACCGCGTCGCCGAGCGCGTCGTACGCCTCCAGGATCAGCGCGGTGAGCAGGTCGTCGCGGCTGGGGAAGTAGCGGTAGATCGCCGAGGAGACCATGCCGAGGTCGCGGGCGACAGCGCGCAGGGAGAGGTTCGCGCCGTCGGTGTCCAGGTGGCGGCGGGCGACCGTCTTGATCTCTTCGATCATCCCGGCGCGGACCCGGGCGCGGAGCGAGGGAGCGACCATGCCGTCACTCTGCCACGGATGAGAGCAGCAATCAAAAGAGAGAGCACTGCTCTTGACGCGGGCTGCTCGCATGAGTCATGCTCTGTTTCGAGAGCGGTGCTCTCGCTTCGAACAACTGCTTCAGTGAAGGTGGACCTGTCATGGCACTGCACGTGATCGTCGGCGCCGGCCCCGTCGGCACCGCCACCGCCCGCCTCCTCGCCGAGCGCGGCGAGCGCGTGCGCGTGGTCACCCGGCGCGGCACCGGCCCCGAGCACCAGGCGATCGAGCGGGTGGCCGCCGACGCCGCCGACGCGGACCGGCTCGCCGCGCTCACCGAGGGCGCGGCCGCGCTCTACAACTGCGCCAACCCGGAGTACCACAGGTGGCGGACGGACTGGCCGCCGCTCGCCGCCGCCCTGCTCACCGCCGCCGAGCGCAGCGGCGCCGTGCTCACCACAGTCGGCAACCTCTACGGGTACGGCCCGGTCGACGCCCCGATGACCGAGGCGACCCCGCTCGCCGCCACCGGCGTCAAGGGCCGGGTCCGCAACCGGATGTGGGCCGACGCCCTGGCCGCCCACCGCGCCGGCCGGGCCCGGGTCACCGAGGTACGCGGCTCCGACTACATCGGCCTCGGCGGCAACTCGCTGCCCATGATGGTGCTGCCCAAGGTGCTCGCCGGGCAGCGGGTGTTCCTGCCGGTGGCCTGGGACGCCCCGCACACCTGGACGTACGTGGGCGACGTCGCCCGTACCCTCGTCGCCGCCGCCACCGACCCGCGGGCCTGGGGCCGGGCCTGGCACGTGCCGAGCGCGCCCCCGATGTCCATGCGGGCGCTCGCCGACCGGGCGGCGGAGCGGGGGGGGGGGGGGGGGGGGGGGGGGGGGCGGCCGGCGGCCCCCGCCGCCCGGCGCGGGGCGGCGGCCGGCCCCCTGCCCGCCCC
>NZ_JBXUOV010000256.1:0-6203 GCF_057196585.1 Micromonospora sp. ATLC20 | reverse complement strand
GATGGCGGCACGGCGGCGCGGTCGGATGGCTGCTCCCGCCGGGCGAGTGGTCGGCCGGCGGCGCGGTCGGCGAACCCGGCCCGGCGCTCGACGTCTTCGCCGCCCACCGGGCGGACGGGACGCTGCGAGCCGGTCAGTCGATCAACCTGTCCCACGCCGATCCGGACGAGGTGGCCGCGCGGCTGCCGGTGGCCCGGCTGATCGAGTGGGACTTCCTCTGGACCACCGCGCCGCCGCCGCACCAGCCGGAGCAGGAGCGGGTGGTACGCCTCACCGCCGCCGACCACCCCGCGCTGGCCGCGCTGATCGAGGAGGCGTTCCCGGCCACCACCTCGCGGCCGGGCGAGCCGGGCATCGTCGACTGGTACGGCATCCGCGACGGTGACCGCCTGCTCGCCTGCGGAGCCGATCGCAGCCGCGGCGACATCGGCTTCCTGGCCGGGTTGACAGTCGCACCGGGGCATCGCGGGCGTGGGCTGGGCGCGGCGCTGACCGCCGGGATGACGTGCGCCCTGTTCGGCAGGTACGACGCCGTGGCGCTGGGTGTCTACCCGGACAACGTGGGCGCGATCCGGCTGTACCGCCGGCTCGGCTTCACCGCCGCCGAACGCCGCACCTCCGTCAAGCTCGCCTGACACGCGGCGCCCCGACCGCGTGGGTGGAACGTCATGGGTGTCAAACGACGTCCGAGACACCCATGACGTTCCACCCGGCCGGTCGGCTCAGTCGCGGCCGGCGGGAGCGGGCGCGGCCACCGCGGGGGCGGGGTCGAGGGGCGGGCCGGCGTGGCCGGGGCCGCCCACCGCCGACTCCGGTTCCACGGTGACGTCCTGCGGGGCGCGGTGGGCGGCGCGCCAGGCCGGCAGGTAGAGCGGCGCGGCCACGGCGAGCACCACCCCGCCGACGATCATGGCGAGGCTGACGCTCGTGGCGTCGGCCAGCGCGGTGAGCGCGACCGCGCCGAGCGCGCCGGCCGGCTGGGCGGCCATCGAGTTCAGCGAGAGCACGCTGGTCCGGTACGGGCCGTCGACCTGCCGGTGCAGCAGTCCCATGTGCAGCGGGTTCGACGCGCCGTGCACGGCGTAGCAGGCGAGGTACGCGATGAGGATGCCGACCGGGCCGGCCAGCAGGCCCATGCCGACCACAGTCACGCCCTGGAGGATCCGCATCAGCGCGGCGGCCGGGGCGGCACCGAGGCGGCGCAGCAGGAACGGGGTGAGCGCGGCGCCGGCGGCGTTCGCGAGCCAGGCCGCCGTACCGGCGGGGCCGAGCAGCGCCGCGGCGCGGGCCGGGTCGTCGAGCACCTCGGCGAGGCGTACCGGGAGCAGCGACTCGAAGGTGACCATGCCGAAGCCCCAGAACAGCTCGACGGCGACCAGGGCCGCCAGCACCCGGTTGCGGCGCAGCAGCCCGACGGCCTGCCCGACCATGCGGGGCGTGTCGACCACCGAGGCGCGCAGCGCGGCCGGGCCGGATGCCGGCCGCCGCTCCGCCATCAGCGCGAGCAGCGCCACGATGGAGACGGCCTGGAGCACGGCGGCGACGATCACCGGCAGGGCCAGTGCGCTGACCGGGCCGACCGGGCCGAGCGCGACCAGGCCGCCGCTGATCAGCGCGCCCGCACCGATCGCGACACCGATCACGGTGCCGGCCCAGCCGAGGCCGCGCTCGTACTCGGCCTTCGGGTCGACGGCGAGCGTGGCGTCGACGTACCAGGATTCCATCGGGCCGCTGTCGAGCGCCCGGTAGACGCCCTGCAGCGCCCAGACCAGGAAGAACATCCAGAACGAGTCGGCCACCGCCATCAGTGCCAGCGAGCCCAGGCCGAGCACCCAGGCGACGACCAGCACCGGTTTGCGGCCGAGCGCGTCGGCGAAGCCGCCGGTGGGCAGTTCCAGCGCCAGCACGACGAGGCCCTGCGCGGTGGCGACCAGGCCGATCTGGGACAGCGTGAGCCCGCGTTCCTGCATCAGCAGGATCATCACCGGCATGAGCAGGCCGCTGGGTAGCCAGCGCAGGCCGTACAGCGTGAGGTAGCGGATCCGGATCTGGCGTACGGACAGCGCGGTCACGGCTTCTCCTCGGTGGGGTCGGGAGCCAGCGGCACGACCGGTGCCAGCGGGAAGGCGGCGAGGTAGAGCTGCACCATCTCGGCGTCGGGATCGTCGGGGTCGGTCTCGTCGCGGTGCCGCTCGAAGACCGCGAAGACCTCCTCCTTGATCGCCTCCAGGCGGTCGACCGGGATGCGCATGAAGAAGTCACCCATGCCGAACGCGTCGCGCCAGGCGGGCGCCCACTGGTGCCGCTGGGCGAACCAGCGGTCGGCGTGGTGGGCGAAGAAGCGGACGTAGTCCGCCTCGATCCACTCGATCGCGGCGCGCGCGTCCGGGTCGTCGTCGAAGTCGCTTGATTCCCAGTTGGTGACGTCGTGCGCGGCCCGCCAGTAGCGCTGCCGCCCGGTGCCGAGGTCGGGGTCCTCGACCACGAGACCGACCTCGGCGAGCTGCCGCAGGTGGTAGCTGGTCGCGCCGCTGTTGGTGCCGAGCAGCTCGGCGAGGGCGGTGGCGGTGGCCGGGCCGCCCACGCGCAGCGCCCCGATCAGCCGCATGCGCAGCGGCTGGGCCAGCGCGCGGACCTGCCGGTGGTCGATGCGTACAGTGCGCTCCTTCTTCTCCTCCATGAGATGCACAATATCTGTGCACACTTTCCATGCACAAGATGCTTGCAAAGATTCTGTGCAACTAGCCGTACAGCTCGGTGATCCCGCGCAGCCGGGTCCGCAGCAGCCCCGCGGCGCGGGTGGAGTCCAGCACCACCTCGCCCGGGCGGTGCAGCCCGGCGGCGGCGATCGTGGTCGTCCGCAGCCCGCCCGCGTCCACCCCGTCGTGCCGGGCCACCAGCAGCCCCAGCTCGGCGCGGCTCACCGCGTCCGGCCCGGCCAGGTTGAGCAGCCCGGCATAGTCGCCCGGCACCAGCTCCAGCACCGCGGCGGCGAGGTCGGCGACGTGCACCGGGCAGCGCAGCTCATCGGTGAACAGCGTGGCCCGGCCGGCCAGCGCGTCCCGGCAGAGCTGGATCTGCTTGCTGCCCTCCCCCACGATCAGCGACGTCCGCACCAGCACGGCGCCCAGGTCCACCGCCCGCACCGCCGTCTCCGCCGCCGCCTTCGCCGCCCCGTACGGGTGCAGCGGCGTGGGCACGTCCTCGTCCGCGTACGGCTTCGGACGCCCGGCGTGCAGCGCGTCGCTGGACAGGTGCACCAGCCGGGCACCCACCTCGGCGGCGGCGACCGCGATGTGGGCCGCCCCGTCCGCCGTGACCGCCCAGTCGTCGTACCGGTAGGGGGTGGCGACGACCGCGTCGGGGCGTACCCGGATCATCAGCTCGCGCACGGCGGCGCGGTCGGTCACGTCGAGCCGGTGCGGCGCGACGCCCGGCACCGCGACGGCGGTGGAGTGGTACGTGCCGACCACCCGGTGCCCGGCGACGACCGCCTGCCGGCACACCTCGGCGCCGAGGAAGCCGCTGGCTCCCACCACGAGCAGATGCATCAGTCCCCCTGAAGATCGAAAAGGCCCGCGTCATCATGACGCGGGCCTTTCGACGAGGCGAGGATCAGGTCGGGTCGGCCACCGGTGCGGCCGGACCGGCGGTGCCGGCGTGCGGGCCGGTCGGCGCCTTCGGCTTGGCGTCGATGCCGGCCTCGGCGCGCTGCTGCCCGGTGATCGGGGTTGGCGCGCCGGTCAGCGGGTCGAAGCCGCCCCGGGTCTTCGGGAACGCGATGACCTCGCGGATCGAGTCCGCGCCGGCCAGCAGCATGCAGACCCGGTCCCAGCCGAACGCGATGCCGCCGTGCGGCGGGGCGCCGTACTTGAACGCCTCCAGCAGGAAGCCGAACTTGTCCTGCGCCTCGTCGGCGGTGATGCCGAGCAGGTCGAACACCCGCTGCTGCACGTCGCCCCGGTGGATACGGATCGAGCCGCCGCCGATCTCGTTGCCGTTGCAGACGATGTCGTACGCGTAGGCGAGCGCCCGGTCCGGTGCCTCCTCGAACCGGTCCACCCACTCGGCGTTCGGCGAGGTGAACGGGTGGTGCACGGCGGTCCAGCCGCCCTCGTCCGTGCGCTCGAACATCGGCGCGTCCACGACCCAGCAGAACGCCCAGGCGCTCTCGTCGACCAGGTTCGACCGCTTGGCGATCTCGATCCGGGCCGCGCCGAGCAGCTCCTGCGCCTCGCGGGTGTTCGTGCTCGCGGCGAAGAAGACCGCGTCGCCGGGCTTCGCGCCGACCGCGTCGGCCAGGCCGGCCAGGTGCGCCTCGGACAGGTTCTTCGCCACCGGGCCGCGCGCCTCGCCGGTCTCGGCGTCCAGCACCACGTATGCCAGGCCGCGCGCGCCGCGCGCCTTGGCCCAGTCCTGCCAGCCGTCCAGTTCCTTGCGGGTCTGCGAGGCGCCGCCGGGCATGACCACCGCGCCGACGTAGCCGCCCGCGTCGATCGCGCCGGCGAACACCCGGAACTCGGTGCCGCGCAGGTAGTCGGTCAGCTCGGTCAGCTCCACGCCGTAGCGCAGGTCCGGCTTGTCCGAGCCGTAGCGGGACATGGCGTCGTGCCAGGTGATGCGCGGGATCGGCCGGGCGATCTCGTAGCCGGCGAGGTCCTTCCACAGCGCCGAGACGATCGCCTCGCCGAGGTCGATCACGTCGTCCTCGGTGACGAACGACATCTCGATGTCGAGCTGGGTGAACTCCGGCTGCCGGTCGGCGCGGAAGTCCTCGTCGCGGTAGCAGCGGGCGATCTGGTAGTACCGCTCCATGCCGCCGACCATCAGCAGCTGCTTGAACAGCTGCGGCGACTGCGGCAGCGCGTACCAGCTACCCGGCTGCAGCCGCACCGGCACCAGGAAGTCGCGGGCGCCCTCCGGGGTGGAGCGGGTCAGCGTCGGCGTCTCGATCTCCAGGAAGTCCCGCTCGTGCAGCACGCCGCGGGCGATCTGGTTGGCCCGCGAGCGCAGCCGCATGGCCTTGGCCGGGCCGCCCCGGCGCAGGTCCAGGTAGCGGTACTTGAGCCGGATGTCGTCGCCGGCCTCGATCTGGTCGTCCACCGGAAGCGGCAGCGGCGCGGCCTCGGAGAGCACCTCCAGCTCGGACGCGGTCACCTCGACCTCACCGGTGGGCAGGTCCGGGTTCTCGTTGCCCTCAGGGCGGCGGGTCACCTCGCCGGTGACCTTGACGCAGAACTCGTTGCGCAGCGCGTGCGCGTCCTCCTCGCGGAAGACCACCTGCACGACGCCGGAGGCGTCGCGCAGGTCGACGAAGATGACACCGCCGTGGTCGCGCCGGCGGGCCACCCACCCGGCGAGCGTCACCGTCGAGCCGGCGTCCGCGGCGCGCAGGCTTCCGGCATTGTGGGTACGGATCACGGCTGGCGTCTCCTCAATCTGGTCCACTCACTGCTCCCCCGCATTCTGTCAGGGCGGGCGGGCCCGCTCCCCGGCACCCGTCGAGCCGGGCCACCCCGGGTGCGTGGCGAAAGCGCGGTGCGGGCCGGGTCCGGCGGTCTACCGTGGCCGGGTGCGTGCCGTACCGAGCTGGGCCGTCGCCACCGCGGCCGCCGCGCCCGCGCTGCTGGTGGCGGGTTGGACGGTGGCGGGTGCCCGCCAGGGGCCGGGGTACGACCCGGTGCGGGACACGATCAGCGAGCTGGCCGGCGAGGGCGCCACCGATCCGTGGCTGATGGGCGGCGCGCTGGTGCTGCTCGGCTGCTGCTACTGCGCCACCGCCGCCGCGCTGCACGCCGCCGGGCTGCCGAGCCGCTTCCTGCTCGCGGTGGGTGGGATGGCCACCGTCGCGCTCATCGCGTTCCCCCGGCCGCAGGTGGGTGGCTCCCCGGCGCACGGCGTGGTGGCCACCGTGGCGGTGCTCGCGCTGGCGCTGTGGCCGGCCGGGACGGCGCTGCGTCTGCCCCGCAGGGTGCCGCGCGAGGTGGCCGCCTCCCCGGCGGGCCGGCCGCCGTGGGCGTTCCGCCGGCCGGTGGCGCTGGCCGTCACGGCGGTGCTGCTGGCGTTGTTCGGGTGGTCGGTGGCCGAGGTGACCGGCGGCTCCCGGACCGGGCTGGCCGAACGGGTGGCGGCGCTCGCGGTGACGCTCTGGCCGCTGGCGGCGGTGCTGTCCGCGCGGCGGGCCCACCGGCACTGGACGGCCC
>NZ_JBXUOV010000255.1:0-6213 GCF_057196585.1 Micromonospora sp. ATLC20 | reverse complement strand
TTACAAGCACCCTGTTGAGTTCTCAAAGAACAACCACACACCAACCAGAAGCCCCACACCGTGGAACCCCGACCGGGGTATTTCGTTCGTTCACCCGCCGCTCGCGCGCCGGGCACTTTTACTACGTTACCTCACCGTCTCTGCCGTGTCAAACCGTGTGTCCCGGTCTGTCATGCTTCGTACGGGTCGGCGCCGCTGAGCACGCGCAGCAGTCACCCGCTGCGATGATCATCGGATTTGGCAGGCCGGCCGCCCGCGGTTTCCCGCTAGCTCGTCCGTTTCCCTGCCGGTCGACAACCTTACCCGGTCGGTTCCGCTCCGCCAAATCCGCCCTGCGGCGTTTCGGCGGGCCTCGCCCGGACCGCGTCCTCACAAGACCTCAGTCTCGGTCGGACCCGTTACCAGCGCTGTTCGGCGCTCCCGGGCTTTCGTCCCGTTTGCCCCGTTCCGCGCTGGCAGAGAGAAAGTTACGCGTCCTCAGGTTTGATCGTCAAATCGGGGGGTAGCGGCGCGCGTCACACCCGTCCCGCTCTGGTCGATCAAGGAGTTGACGTCCCGATTCGAGCCGTCTGCGGACACCAACTCCTTGATCACCGGGGAGACGGAGGGGGCGGGGGTGAAAGCGAGGGCGGGTCAGGCGGTGGGGCGGCGGGAGGCACGCCAAGCTCTGATGCCCAGGACTCCCACAGTCGTGCCGATGGCCAGGGACGCGGCGATCAGCAGGGCGTGCACCCAGAGGAATCCGGTCGGGCTGCCCTCGCCGACGACGCCGGCCGACCAGGCGCGCTCGTCGTTCCAGATGGCGACCGCGAACCTCGGCCAGATCGCCCACGTCCAGACGCCGACGGCGACCAGGAACAGTGACCAACCACGTGACAGGACCATGGTCGGCCAGTATGCCAGCGCGCCGTCCGCCCAGGTCAGGCCCGCGGTCGGCGCGGCAGGCGTTTCCGTTCCCGCCGCTGGGGCACTGATTCCGTCGAGCCGATTCGACGGAGGTGCCACCGATGCAGCCGTTCAACCCGTGGACCTGGCGGGATCCGTCCGCCCTGGCCGGTGGGTACGACCAGACCCGGCCTGGAGACGTGCCGGAACAGCGCGCCGGCGAGGCGGACGACGGCCCGGACGCCCCCGGCCCGGGTACGCCGATCGACCTCACCGGCTACCGGGTGGAGGCGACGGACGGCCGGATCGGCTCCATCGACGAGGCGAGCGAGGACGCGGACGCGCGGTACCTGGTGGTGGACACCGGTCCGTGGATCTTCGGGAAGAAGGTGCTGCTGCCGGCCGGCACTGTGGCGCAGGTCGACCACCTGGAGCGCGTCGTGCACGTGGACCGCACCCGCGAGCAGGTGAAGGAGTCGCCGGCGTTCGACGCGGACCACTTCGCGCACCCGGAGTACCGGGAGCGGGTCGGCAGCTACTACACGGAGAGCTATCGACAGCAGTAAGCGCGGCAGGAGGCAGCGGCACAGGCCGGTGAGCGGTTACCGTGTCAGTCATGGTCCGGCCGCGCAGCTGCCTCCCGGAGACCCGTAGCGGTCTCCCGGGCCACGCTGTCGACGGCCGGGAGCAGATCCTCGACGTACTCCGTGCCGGCGGACTCCGTTTCCGCGCCGGCGGGCGATGGCGGCGCTCGTTCTGACGAGCCCGCTCCACCGACCCGGGTGACACCCGGGTCGCGTCTCCCCGCCATCGAACGGCACGAAAGGCGTACGACCATGTCCTCTGCACGCATGCTCACCGGCGACCGCCCGACCGGGCGGCTGCACCTCGGCCACTACGTGGGCAGCATCGCCAACCGGGTGCGGCTGCACCAGCGCTACGAGAGCTTCTTCATCATCGCGGACCTGCACATGCTCACCACGCGCAACAGCCGCGCGGACATCGAGCAGGTGGCGCACAACGCCCGCGAGATGGTCACCGACATCCTGGCCGCAGGGGTGGAGCCGGAACGGGCCACGTTCTACCTCCAGTCGGCGATCCCCGAGGTCGGCGACCTGAACACGCTGTTCCAGAACCTGATCACGGTGCCCCGGCTGGAACGGGTGCCGTCGCTCAAGGAGATGACCCGGGACGCCGGCAAGGACGAGATGCCGTACGGCCTGCTCGGCTACCCGGTCCTCCAGGCCGCCGACATCCTCTGCGTGAAGGGGCAGGTCGTGCCGGTCGGGAAGGACAACGCCGCGCACGTCGAGGTGACGCGGGAGATCGCCCGGCGGTTCAACCACCTCTACGGCGAGGTCTTCCCGGTACCCGACATGATCATGTCGGAGACGCCCACGCTGGTCGGAACCGACGGCGCCGGGAAGATGAGCAAGAGCAAGGGGAACGCGATCGCGCTCTCCGACGACGCGGCGGCGGTGCGCCGCAAGGTGATGGGGATGTACACCGACCCGAACCGGGTCCGCGCCGACGTGCCCGGCACGGTCGAGGGGAACCCGGTCTTCGAGTACCACGACATCTTCAACCAGGACCGGGCGCAGGTGGCGGACTTCAAGGCCCGCTACCGGGCCGGCCGGGTCGGTGACGTCGAGGTCAAGGAGGCGCTGGCGACGGCGCTCAACCGGTTCCTGGACCCGATCCGGGAGCGCCGGGCCCGCTTCGAGGCGCAGCCCGGCCTGGTCGACGAGCTGATCGTCACCGGCACCGAACGGACCCGCGAGCAGGTGCGCCGCACGCTCGTCGAGGTCCGCCGGGCGATGGGCCTGAGCAGCGCGTACACCCAGGTGCGGCGCCGGGCCGAGCGCTACCGCAAGGCCGTCGCCACGTCGGCGTGACGACGAGCCGGTCCGGGGTAAGCGCTTGCGCCGACCCCGGACCGGCCGGTTACGCTGCCGGCATGGCCAGCTCGCACGCGTACCCGATGACGTCCTCCGACGTCCGGCTCGGCGCGCTGCGACGCCGGCGGTCCCGCGACCGCCTGCGCTGAGCCTTCCCCTCCTGCGACCGGCGGATCGAGCCGCCGGTCGTCATCGATCGCCCTCGCTCCGCCGTCGCGTTCCCGTCAGGTGATCCGCGCGGCGGATCCACAGCGAGATCGGCGTACTCATGGATCTTGAAAGGTTGCTCACCGACCGGCTGGCGCCGGCGTTCGCGGCGGTCGCCGGCGGGCCGGTGGACCCGGCCGTGCGGCGCTCGCAGCACGCGGACTTCCAGTCCGACGCGGCGTTGGGCCTGGCCCGGCGGCTCGGCCGGCCGCCGCGGGAGATCGCCGCGGAGGTACGGGAGCGCGCGGCGCTGGCCGACGTCTGCGCGGCGGTCGAGGTGTCCGGTCCGGGTTTCCTGAACCTCACGGTGGCCGGGCACGCGCTCGGCGGAATGGTCTCCGCGCTGGCCGCCGACCCGCGGCTCGGCGTGCCCGTGGTGGCCGAGCCGGAGACGGTGGTGGTCGACTACTCGGGGCCGAACGTGGCGAAGGAGATGCACGTCGGGCACCTGCGGTCGACGGTGATCGGGGACGCGGCGGCGCGGACGCTGGAGTGGCTCGGGCACCGGGTGCTGCGCGCCAACCACCTCGGCGACTGGGGCACACCGTTCGGCATGCTGATCGAGCACCTGCTCGACCTGGGCGAGACCGGCGCGGCGCAGGAGCTGTCGATGGGTGACCTGGACGGGTTCTACAAGGCGGCGCGGGCGAAGTTCGACGACGACGAGGCGTTCCGGGAGCGGTCGCGGCAGCGGGTGGTGGCGTTGCAGGGCGGTGACCCGGCGACGCTGCGGCTGTGGCGACTGCTGGTGACGCAGTCGGAGAGCTACTTCCTGACCGTGTACGACCTGCTCGACGTGACCCTGACCGGCGACGACTTCCGGGGCGAGAGCAGCTACCACGACCAGCTCGCGCCGACCGTCGAGGAGCTGGACCGGCTCGGGCTGCTGCGGCGCAGCGACGGCGCGGACTGCGTGTTCCCGCCCGGTTCGGTGGGCCGGGACGGCGAGCCGTTGCCGCTGATCGTGCGCAAGTCCGACGGCGGGTACGGCTACCCGGCCACCGACCTGGCCGCGCTGCGGCACCGGACCGGCACGCTCGGCGCGACACGGCTGCTCTACGTGGTCGGGCTGCCGCAGCGGCGGCACTTCGAGATGGTGTTCGCGGTCGGCGCGCAGGCCGGCTGGCTGGCCGCGCCGGCACGGGCCGAGCACGTCGGGTTCGGCTCGATCCTCGGCCCGGACGGGCGGATGTTGCGCAGCCGGGCCGGCGGGTCGGTGAAGCTGGTCGGGCTGCTCACCGAGGCGGTGGAGCGGGCCACCGCGCTGGCCCGGGAACGCAATCCGGAGCTGGGCGAGGCGGAGGCCGCCGCTGTGGGGCGCGCGGTGGGCATCGGCGCGATCAAGTACGCCGACCTGTCCGGCGACCGGCACAAGGACTACGTGCTGGACTGGGAACGGATGCTGTCGCTGGACGGGAACACCGCGCCGTACCTCCAGTACGCGTACTCCCGGGTCCGGTCGATCTTCCGGCGGGCCGGCGCGGCGGCGCGGCCGGACGCGGAGGTCTCGCTCGCCGAGCCGGCCGAGCGGGCGCTCGCCATCGAGCTGGTCGGCTTCGCCGCGGTGGTCGAGGAGGTGGCGGGCACCCTGGAGTTCCACCGGCTGACCGCGTACCTGCACCGGCTGGCGGTCGCGTTCAGCGCGTTCTACGAACGCTGCCCGATGCTGCGGGCCGAGGGTCCGCTGCGGGACAGCCGGCTCGTGTTGTGCGAGCTGACCGGGCGGGTGCTGCGGCAGGGCCTGGACCTGCTCGGCATCCGTACCCCGGAACGGTTGTGAGACCGGGGGCCACCGGAAGCCCGTGCGGCGGTTAGCGTGACGCATCGATCGGACGCTAGGGAGGCGATCATGGCGGATCGGCGCGCGGTACTCGCTCCGGGTCGGGGCTACGACACCCGGGGACCGCTCTTCGTCTACATCGGGGAGGCGTTGCGCCGGCTCGGTTTCGAGGTGCACGAGGTGACCTGGCGGTCGCTGGGCGAGCTGCGCCTCGACAGCGCGCCGGAGTGGGTCGCCGAGCAGCTGGATCCGGTCCTCGACGCCGGGGTGGACCTGCTCGTGGGCAAGTCGCTCGGCAGTTTCGCCGCGCCGCTCGCCGCCGACCGGGGCATCCCGGCGGTCTGGCTGACGCCGCTGCTGACCGACCCCGCCGTGCGGGAGCCACTGGGCCGGGCCACCGCGCCGTTCCTGCTGGCCGGCGGCACCGGCGATCAGGTCTGGGATGGTGCGGTGGCGCGCCGGCTCACGCCGTACGTGGTGGAGGTCGCCGACGCCGACCACTCGATGCTGGTGCCCGGGCCGTTGGCGGCCTCGGCCGAGGCGCTCGGGCGGGTCTGCACCGCGGTGGAGGAGTTCGCCGCCGGCCGGTGACGGGTCAGCGGCGACCCCGCCGTGTCCACACCACCGCCGCCACCGCCGCGATGAGCGGCAGCAGGCAGCAGAGCGTCAGGACGGACATGTGCCACGGCTTGATCGCTCCCATGGGGCGAACGATAGGCGTCGCTGTCCACGCCCCGCTACGCGGAGGCTCGGGCGGCCCTGCCGTCCAGCCACAGCGTGTCGCTGTCGTCGCGGTGGGATCCGGTGGACCCGACGTGCTTGGCGCTGATCTTCGGCCCGTTCCTGATCACGTGGACCAGAGCCATCGCGTGTCCCCGGCCGAGTCCGTACTCGTCCTTGAGCCAGCCCACGATCACGGCGGCCTTCACGTCGGCGGCGTCGTAGCCGCGCTCCCTGGCCTGGTCGACGAGCGTGCGCGGGGTCTTGCCGGTCTTGTCCTCGATCGCGTCGAGGTATGCCTGGAAGGACATCTGCCCAACCCTTCGTCCGGGAGGTGGTGACAACCTCCACCCTCCCGGGCGGCGCGGTTCCGATCAACGACGGACCGGGCCACCGTCGTTGCCTCCAGGGCAACGATCGCCGTCGGGCGAGACGCCGGAGAGCCCGGCCCGCGTGGTCGCGGGCCGGGCTCTCCAGATCTCGGGGTACGCGCTCAGCGCTGGAGGGTGAGCAGTCCGGGTCGGTAGGGCAGGAGGCCGTAGTCGCCGCCGGAGTTGGGGGAGCGGCCCTGGTAGAGCAGTTGGAGGTTGCAGGGGTCGACGGTGAAGGTCTGGTCGGCGGTGGTGCGGATGAGTTCGCCGTGGCTGATGTCGTTGGTCCAGGTGGCGCCGCTGTTGGCCTTGCCGGCGAACGGGTTGGACTCGGTGGCGGCCTGCGGGGTCC
>NZ_JBXUOV010000254.1:0-6218 GCF_057196585.1 Micromonospora sp. ATLC20 | reverse complement strand
GGCCGGCGGTGGGCGCGGCGGCCGGTGGCGTGCCGGAGCCGTCGCCCCACACCAGCGAGCCCACCACCGCGAGCAGCAGCACCAGGGCACCGGCGACGAGCAGCCCGAGCAGCCGGTTCGACGAGACCGCCGGGCGCGGCGGCGCGACGGGACGTGCCGGCGGGACCGGGCGGGACGCGGCGGCCGGGGACCGCTCGACCAGGGTCGGCGGGTGCGCCGCCGGCGCCACTGTGGGCAGGATCGCGGTCGGCGGGTCCACCGGGCGGCCCGCGCCGAGCCGGTCGGCGAGCCGGGCCGCTGTCGGTCGTCGCTCCGGGTCCACGTCCAGGCAGGTCAGGACCAGATCGGCGATCTCCGGCGGCAGACCGGGCACCCGCAGCGGCGGCACCGGCGGCCGGTTGCGCCGCACGTCCAGCACGTCGTCCCAGCTGCGCACCGGCAACGGTGCCCGGCCGGTGAGACTGCGGTACAACAGCACGCCGAGCGCGTACACGTCGCCGGCCGGGTTCGCCGGGCCGGGATCGAGACGTTCCGGGGCGAAGTAGGCGGGGGTGCCCATCAGCAGCGCGCCGGTCTGCCCGGTGACCGGGTGCGGGCCGGCGGGCGCGGCGATGCCGAAGTCGAGCACCTTCGCGCCGGTCTCGGTGAGCATCACGTTCGCCGGCTTGATGTCGCGGTGCACCACGCCGATCCGGTGCGCCGCGGCCAGCGCGCCGGCGACCTGCCCGGCCGTGCGGACCGCGTCCGGCCAGGCCAGCGGCCCGCCGTTCAGCCGGTCGGCGAGCGTCTGACCCTCCACCAGCTCCATCACCAGGTACGGGACGACGACGCCGCTGTCCAGCGTCGCCTCGCCGTAGTCGTACACCTGGGTCACGTGCGGGTGGGTGAGCCGCGCCGCCGCGCGGGCCTCGCGCTGGATGACCGCGCGCAGTTGCGGGTCGGCGGCGAGCTGCCCGGCGAGGGCCTTGACCGCGACGGGCCGGTGCAGCACCTCGTCGTCGGCGCGCCACACCTCGGACATCCCGCCGAGGCCGATGCGTTCGCGCAGGACGTACCGGTCGTGCAGGCGCAGGGCGGGCGTGAACGGCGACATGATGCCTCCAGTGTGCCCGTCCGGTCCCCGTGCCCGTCAACCGCCCGGCCCGGGGCCCGGCGTCAGGGCTTGCGGGCGACCCCGCCGTACATGCTGACGTCGATCACCGACGGGCGCGGTTCGGGCTCGCTGTCGGCGCGCCACTCGGCGACCGAACAGATGCCCGGCTCGACCAGTTCCAGGCCGTCGAAGAAGCGCACGACCTCCTCCCGGCTGCGCAGGTTGATCACACCGTGCGGGCCGCCGCCGCGGGCCGCCGCCTTCGCCTCGGCGGCCACCTCGGCCGGCAGGTAGTCGTGGGTGGCGTGTGAGGCGGCCAGGTAGCTGCCGGCGGGCAGGGCGTCCAGCAGGCGGCCGACGATCGAGTACGGGTCCTCGCCGTCGGGCACGAAGTGCAGCACCGCCAGCAGCATCAACGCCACCGGCTGGGAGAAGTCCAGCGTGCGGCGCAGGTCGGGGTGGGCGAGGATGCGCTCCGGGTCGCGCAGGTCCGCGTCGAGGTAGGCGGTGGCGCCCTCGGCGGAGCTGGTGAGCAGCGCGCGGGCGTGGGCCAGCACGATCGGGTCGTTGTCGACGTAGACCACCCGGGCGCGCGGGTCGGTCGCCTGCGCCACCTCGTGCGTGTTGTCGGCGGTGGGGATGCCGGTGCCGATGTCCAGGAACTGCCGGATGCCCGCCTCACCGGCCAGGTGGCGCACCGCGCGGCGCAGGAACCGCCGGTTCTCCAGCGCGCTGATCCGGATGGTCGGGAACCGCGCGGCCATCGCGTCGCCGGAGTCGCGGTCGGCCTGGAAGTTGTCCTTTCCGCCGAGCCAGTAGTTGTACCGGCGGGCGGGATGCGCCACCGTGGTGTCGATCCGGCCCGACTCGGGTGCCGTACCTGGTGCGTCGCTGGTCAAGGCCGCCTCCACGACTCGGGTGCCACCGTCCACTGTCTTCGGTCGGCGGTCATGCTACTGCCCGCCACCGCGCCGGTCAGGCCGGGTAGAGCTCGTCGCGCAGGCGGGCCAGCAGTTCCGGGGTCCGCTCCGGCGGCGCGGCCTCCACGCACAACCGTTCCATCGCCTCGGCGTAGAAGTCGAGGTCGTCGCGCTTGTCCAGGTAGATGGCGCTGGTGAGCTGCTCGATGTAGACGATGTCGGGCAGGTCGGCGTCACCGAAGCGCAGGATGCTGAACGCGCCGCTGGCCGCGGCGTGCCCGCCGGCGGCGAACGGGACGATCTGCAACCGCACGTGCGGTCCCGAGGTCGCCTCGATCAGCGCGTCCATCTGCTCGCGCATCACCGCGGCGCCGCCGATCGGTCGGCGCAGCACCGCCTCGTCGAGCACCGCCCACAGCTGCGGCGGGTTGGGCCGCCGCAGCAGCTCCTTGCGCTGCATCCGCAGCTCCACCCGCCGGTCCAGCTCCGCCGCCGACGCGCCGCGGTGGCCGAGCAGGATCACCTGCCGGGCGTACGCGGCGGTCTGCAACAGGCCGGGTACGAACTGCACCTCGTACGTGCGGATCAGCGCGGCGGCCGCCTCCAGGCCCAGGTACGACTGGAACCAGGCGGGGAGCACGTCGCCGTAGCGGTGCCACCAGCCCGGGCTGTTCGCGTCGCGGGCCAGCTTGAGCAGCGCGTCGCGGTCCTCCGGAGCGGTGACGCCGTAGAGCGTGAGCAGGTCGGCCACGTCGCGCTCCTTGAAGCCGACCCGGCCCAGCTCCATCCGGCTGATCTTCGACTCCGACGAGCGGATCTCCCAGCCGGCGGTCTCCCGGCTGACCCCGGCACTCTCCCGCAGCCGGCGCAGCTGCCCGCCGAGCAGCATGCGCAGCACTGTCGGACCGCTTGTCGGACCACCCTCGACGGGCACCGTCGCCACCTGACCGCCCTCGCATCCCGACCGCCCCGGCCGGGCACCCTCCCGGACCGACGAGTAAGCATGCCATGAACCGACAGTGAGGTGAACTCCTCCGGACGGACGAAGTCAGTCCCGTGTACGGGACGGCGGGATCAGGTGGTCGAAGTCGCCGTCCCGCGCGCCGAGCACGAAGGCCGCGATCTCGTCCACTGTGTAGATGAGCGCCGGGCCCTCCGGGTGCCGCGAGTTGCGGACCGCGATGCCGCCGCCGTCGGGCAGCTCGGCCAGTTCGACGCAGTTGCCGCTGGGGTTGCTGCGGCGGCTCTTCAGCCAGCGCATCGGTGGCAACTCGGTCACGGGCACGCCGTTCGGGGGTTGCTGCATGGGCGTCCTTCGGGATGAGCCAGCCGAGGCCGCGGGGAGGAGCGGTGGGTGGCGACGTCTGTCGACTGAGGAGTGAGATGCACGTGCATCTGCTATTGCATCTGCAATGGACGGAGAGGATGATACTCGAAATACGGTGTGCCGGTTCGCTCACGTACGGTGACCTGAGCCCGGCCCCGGGGACGCCGCTCCGCGCGGCTTCGGGACTGCGGTGAGGAGGACGCGTTGGCGGATCCGATGACCATCGCCTCCGGCATCTCCGCGGCGGGCGCGCTCGTCTCCGCCTGGCAGTTGCGCCGCCGCGCGCTGCGCGCCGAAGCCGAGATCGAGCTGCTCCAGGCCGAGCTGGCCGCCGAGCGGCACGCCGCCAGCCACGACCCGCTCACCGGGCTGCCCAACCGCCGCGCGTTCTTCCGGCTGGCCGCCGCCCTGCTCACCGACCCCGCCGGCCAGCCGCTCGTCGCGGTCGTGCTCGACCTCGACAACTTCAAGCAGGTGAACGACCGCTACGGGCACGCCGCCGGGGACCAGGTGCTGGTCAGCGTCGCGCAGCGGCTCGCCGCGTTCGCCGGCCCCAACCTGGTCGCCCGGCTCGGCGGCGACGAGTTCGCCGGACTGCTGGCCAGCCCGACGCCGGACCGCCGGTGGATCGAGCACGCCACCCGGCGGCTCTGCGAGGCGCTCGCCGCGCCGATCCCGCTCGGTGCGCGCAGCATCCAGGTCACCGCCTCCGTCGGGCTGGCGCCGGTGCACTGCCCCAACCAGCTCACCGATGCGCTCTGCCGCGCCGACGCGGCCATGTACGAGGCGAAGACGCTCGGCGCGTCCCGCCCGGCCCGCCAGCTCGTCGCGGAGTGCTGAGCGACTCGTCCGCTAGCTCGTCGCGGGGTGCCGGGGCGGCTCTGTCCGGTGGGTCAGCGCCAGCCGTAGCCGGCGCGCAACGCCTGCCCGACCCGGTCGAACCGGGGCCGGTCCAGCACCGCGCCCTCGCGGCGGATGCTGTCCTCGCGCATGGTGAGCACCCGGTCCAGGCGAACCCAGCTCGGCCGCTCGTCCCGGTCCCACTCCCCCGGGCCGAGCGCCAGCCAGTGCCGCTGGCCGTCCCGGTCGCTCTGGCTTGACAGCATCAGCCCGAACAGCGTGCGGCTGTGCCGGCCCACCACCAGCACCGGGCGGTCCTTGCCCTGACGCGGATCGTCCTCGTACGGCACCCAGGTCCAGACGATCTCGCCCGGGTCGGCCTGCCCGTCCGGCTCCGGGGCGTACGACAGCTCGCGACGCTGCAACGCGCTGACCTGGCGGCGGCGCGCGACCTGAGCCGGGATCGGCCCGCCGGGGCGGGTGGGGACGGGTACGCCCCGGGTGATCCGGCCGAGCTTCGACGCCACGTTCCTCAACAGACCTGCCACGGCGGGCAGCCTATCGGTCGGGGTGCGCCGGGCCCGGAATCGGGTCGCCGGAGCGGGTACGCGGTGCCATCATGCCCCGGTGCCAGTGCCCCGCCACCAGATCCGCGCCGCGTACACCGGCACCGCCGTCACCGTCTACCAGGCGTACCCGCCGGAGATCGCCGACGCGGCGCTGCGCGCGGGGCGGTTCGTGCCGCCGTTCAAGCGGGAGCGGATGACCTGGATCAAGCCCTCGTTCCGCTGGATGATGTACCGCTGCGGCTGGGCGCTCAAGCCGGGCCAGGAACGGGTGCTGGCGGTCGACATCAGCCGGGCCGGCTTCGAGTGGGCCCTGCGCCACGCCTGCCTCAGCAGCTACGACCCGCGTCTGCACCCGGACCGGGACGCCTGGCGGCACAGCCTGCGGGTCAGCCCGGTGCGGGTGCAGTGGGACCCGGAACGCTCGCTGCGGCAGGCGCCGCTGCCGTACCGCTCGCTGCAGGTCGGGCTGACCGGCGACGCGGTACGCCGGTACGTCGACGAGTGGGTGGTCGGGCTCACCGACGTCACCGGGCTGGCCCGGTCGGTGCACGGTCGTCTCACCGACGGCGACGAGGCCGGGGCGGCGGCGCTGCTGCCGGTGGAGCGGCCGTACCCGCTGCCGGTCGAGGTGGCCCGGATCGTCGACGCCGGCTGAGCGACCCCGGCACCGGGCGGGCGCCGCGAGGCGCGCTGTTAATAAGGGGCCCTTCTACTACCGGAGGCGTTAACAGGGGGCCCTTCCTTACGCTGGGGGCGTGGAGTTGCCCGACGATCTGCCGCTGTTCGAGCGCAGCGCGGTGCGGCTGGTGGTGCTCGACGCCACCGACCGCCTGCTGCTGTTCCACACCCGCGACCCGGACCACCCGGACCTCGGCGTGTGGTGGGAGCTGCCCGGCGGCGGGCTGGACCCGGGCGAGACGTACCGGGAGGCGGCGGTCCGCGAACTGCGCGAGGAGACCGGCATCGCGATCGGCCCGGACGAGGTGGGCGCGCCCACCTGGCGGCGGCGGGCCAGCTTCCGGCACCGCCAGCGCCGTCACCTCCAGGACGAGGTGGTGGTGACGGTACGGCTGCCCGGCCCCGGACCGGACGTGGACGAGGCGCTGCGGCTGGACTACGAGGTGGAGGACTACTTCGGGTTCCGCTGGTGGCCGCTGGCCGAGGTGCTCGCCGAGCGGCCGCGCTGCTATCCCGGGCGACTGCCGGAACTGCTGCCCGCGTTCCTGGCCGGTACGGAGATCGACGAGCCGTTCGAGCTGTGGTCCTGACGCGGGGCGTGCCGCCGGGCGCGCCGGCGGGCAGAGTGGAGCCGTGACTCCTCTGCGCGCACCCCTGGCCCGTTACGCCGAGCGGCTGCACCGCGCCGCCGGTGACACCCACCACGTCGCCTCGCCGCTGGGCGCCTGGCTGCTGCTGGCGCTGACCGGCCCGGCCGCCACCGGCGACGCCCGCGCGGCGCTGGCCGAGGC
>NZ_JBXUOV010000253.1:0-6235 GCF_057196585.1 Micromonospora sp. ATLC20 | reverse complement strand
GCCGGGTGGCCCCCGGCATCGGCTACCCGGCCCGGGGCGGCGGCACGTTCCGCACCGCCGGCACGGTCGGCGCGGTCGCCGGCCGCTCCGGTGAGCTGCTGCGCTACCGGGTCGCGGTCGAGGACGGCATCCGCAACGTGGACGTGGAGGGGTTCGCCCGGGACGTCGCCGCCACCCTCGCCGACCGGCGGGGCTGGACCGGCGACGGCCGGTGGCGGCTGCAACGGGTGGGCCGCGACGACCGCGCCGACTTCACCGTGCTGCTCACCACGCCGGTCACCCGGGGGCGGCTGTGCGGCGACCCGAGCGACAGGTACACGTCCTGCCGCAACGGTGACCAGGTGGTGATCAACGTGGCCCGCTGGGTGTACGGGGTGCCGCACGTGACCGATCTCTCCCGCTACCGGCAGTACCTGCTCAACCACGAGGTCGGCCACCGGCTGGGCCGCGGCCACGAGCGCTGCCCCCGGGCCGGCGGCCCGGCGCCGGTCATGGTGCAGCAGACGCTCGGCCTGCACGGCTGCACGCCGAACCCGTGGCCGATCGTGGGCGGCGAGCCGCTGTCCGGGCCGCCCGGCCAGTACGACGACCCGATCCCGGCCGGGGACCGCTGAGCCCTCGCCCGGCGGCCGCCCCGGTCTTCACCGGGAGAACGAGGCCCAGATGTTCTTGGTCTTCCCGGTGGCGTACCAGCCCACGTCGAGCGAGACCGACTGGGCCAGGAACAGACCCCGCCCGCCCGAGTCCGTCGGACTGATGTCGGTCAGCTCCGGCACCGAACTGACGTCGTGGTCGGCCACGTCGAGCAGAAACCGGTCGTCGGTGGTGAGCAGCGTGACGATGGTGGGCGGCCGGCCGTGCCGCAGCGCGTTGCTCGCCAGCTCGGTGGCGACCAGCACGACCAGGTGCGGCACCTCGTCCAGATCCTCGCCCTGCACCAGGCCGTGCCGGTTCAGCGCGTCACGGAGCGAGGCGCGCAGCCCACGAAGATCCTCGGGACTGTCAAGCACCCACTGCTCCAGCTCGGTGGCCTGTGGCGGCGGAGGCGAGGTGCGCAACTGTCCCATGATCTGGCTTTACCCTGCGTAGCCGTTCGTTAAGCAGGTCAGCGCCGCAGCAGCGCGAACACGCCCCACCCCAGGTACTCGCGCTCGAAGCGGACGTACCGCACCGGGTCCTCGGTCAGTTCCCGCCGCAGCTCCGGGGCCAGTTCGTCGTCCGGGTTGGCGTCCAGCCAGCGGCGCAGGTTCAGCCAGTGCGCGGCGGCGTACCGGTCCCAGCTGTCCTGGTCGGCGAGGACCATCTCGACCAGGTCCCAGCCGCACTCGCCGAACGACTCGACCAGGCCGGGCAGGTCGCGGAACTCGTCGCGGGACCGGGCGTGCGAGCCCGTGACCGCCTCGTCGTCCGGCGGGTCACGCCGCCAGTAGGGCTCGCCGACGAGCGCCATGCCGCCCGGCCGCAACGCCCGGCCGAGCAGGTCCAGCGTCCCGGGCACCCCGCCGCCGATCCAGGTCGCGCCGACGCAGGCGGCCACGTCGACCGGCCGATCCGGGGTGTACGCCGCGGCGTCGCCGTGCACGAACCGTACCCGGTCGGCTACACCGAGTCCGGCGGCGCGCTCCTGGGCGGCGGCGGTGAAGACGGTGCTGATGTCGACCCCGGTGCCGGTGATCCCGTGGTCGCGGGCCCAGGTGCAGAGCAGTTCGCCCTTTCCGCTGCACAGGTCGAGCATCTCGTCGCCGGGCCGCAGCCGGATCGCCCGGCCCAGCGTGGCCAGCTTGACGTCGTCGAACGGGTTGAGGATGCGCAGCTCGCCTTCGCGAATGGTGAACTGGCGGGGAAGGTCCGGTGAGGTCATTCGTGGAGGGTGCGCCACCCGGTCACGCGGAGCAACGGAATTCCGGTCTGGGCCCGTCCGGGTCTCCTGGGGTACGGTCACCGCATGGTGGTCGAGGAACACTGGTGGAACGGCGTCAGCAACCCTCGCGGACGGCGCGACGTCTACATCCGCACCGACGGAAGCCAGTGGCAGGTCCAGGCGCAGATCGGCGGGGCGAGCGGCCGGTCCCGGATTCAGCAGTGCCCGAGTCGTGGCTCAGCGACGATCCTGGCCGGGGCGTGGCGCGCGAGCGGCTCCGGCTGGCGCGAGATGCCGCGCTGATCTCACGCTCAGTCACGAGGTCCGTGCACCGAGCGATCGACGGGTGATTCGGCGGCGTGAAACCGTCGTGAAACCGCGCTGATCCCGCCTGCCGTCACGGTTGCGGGCATGACGACGACGAACTCTCCCGGCGCGATGGTCGAGGTGTCCGGGCTGCGCAAGGCGTACCGGAGACAGGTGGTGCTCGACGGTGTCGACCTGCGCGTACCCGAGGCCACTGTCTTCGCCCTGCTCGGCCCGAACGGCGCCGGCAAGACCACCACCGTGCAGATCCTCTCCACACTGATCCGCCCCGACGCCGGCACCGTCCGGGTCGCCGGCCACGACCTGACCGCCGAAGCGGACCGGGTACGCGCCGCGATCGGCGTGACCGGTCAGTTCTCCGCCGTCGACGCGCTGCTCACCGGCGCGGAGAACCTGCGACTGATGACCGACCTGCGGCACCTCGGCCGGGTCGAGGGACGGCGGGTGGTGGACGACCTGCTGGCCCGCTTCGACCTGACCGAGGCGGCGGGCAAGCCGGTGGCGGCGTACTCGGGCGGGATGAAACGCCGGCTGGACCTGGCGATGACGCTCGTCGGCCGCCCCCGGCTGATCTTCCTGGACGAGCCGACGGCGGGCCTGGACCCGCGCAGCCGCCGGGCCATGTGGCAGATCGTCCGGGAACTGGTGGCCGAGGGCGCCACCGTCTTCCTCACCACCCAGTACCTGGAGGAGGCCGACCACCTGGCCGACCGGGTCGCGCTGCTCGACGGCGGTCGCCTGGTCGCCGAGGGCAGCCCGGCCGAGCTGAAGCGACTGGTGCCCGGCGGCCACGTACGCCTGCACTTCACCGACGCGGCGCACCTGGCCGCGGCGGCCGGGCTGTTCCCGGCGGCCACCCGGCACGACGACGACCTCACCCTGCGGGTGCCGGGCGACGGGAGCGTCAGCGGGGTACGGGCGCTGCTCGACCGGCTCGACGCGGCCGGTGTCGCTGTCGATTCGCTGAGCCTGCACACCCCCGACCTGGACGACGTCTTCCTGGCCCTCACCGGCCACCCCACCGAGGAGAAGGTGACCGCATGAGCACGCTCGCCCACACCGTCGGCGACTCGGCGACCATGCTGCGCCGCAACCTCAAGCACGCGGTGCGCTACCCGTCCTTGACCGTCATGGTGATCGCCCTGCCGGTGATCTTCCTGCTGCTGTTCGTCTACGTCTTCGGCGGCACGCTCGGCAACGGACTCGGCGGTGTGGCCGGGGGCCGGTCCGCGTACGCCGACTACGTGACCCCCGGCATCCTGCTGCTCGCCATGGCCGGTGCGGCACAGGGCACCGCGATCGCCGTGGCCATGGACATGACCGAGGGCATCGTGGCCCGGTTCCGCACCATGTCCATCGCCCGCGCGGCGGTGCTCACCGGCCACGTCGTCGGCGCGGTGGCGCAGACGCTGCTCGGGCTGGCGGTGGTGGTCGGTGTGGCACTGCTGGTCGGCTTCCGGCCGGACGCCGGCCCGGCGCAGTGGCTCGCCGCCGTCGGACTGCTCACCCTCACCGCGTTCGCGATCACCTGGCTGTCGGTAGCGCTGGGCATGGTGCCCAAGACCGTGGAGAGCGCCAGCAACCTGCCCATGCCGCTGCTGCTGCTGCCGTTCCTGGGCAGCGGGTTCGTGCCGACCGACTCGATGCCCGGGTGGCTCGCCTGGTTCGCCGAGCACCAGCCGTTCACCCCGATCATGGAGACGTTGCGCGGCCTGCTCCTGGCCGGCCCGGTCGACGGCGGTGACGCGGTCGCGGCGGTGGCCTGGTGTGCCGGGATCAGCCTGCTCGGCTACCTGTGGGCGCGCCGGCTGTACGACCGGGATCCGTCCCGCTGAGTTCCGCCACGGCGGCGAGCCGCAGCTCGTCGTGGTCGAGGGCGGCGTACGACGCGCGGGCCGCGTCGTACGCCGCCGCGTCCGCGTCGAGCGCCGCCCGGCGGGCCGCCGCCGAGGACATGGTGGGCTGGAAGTTGCGCAGGTAGCCGAAGCGTTCGGCGAGCGCGACCAGCCGGGCGCCGATGGCCTCGTCGCCGGTGCCACCCGACCGGTCCAGCTCGACCAGGGCGACGGCGAGCAGCAGCGACCCGTGGATCGGCAGCTGCACGAGAAAACCCGGCGGGTCGGCGATCGGGTCGGCCAGCAGCGCCACGCTCCGGCGGCGCAACGCGTCGGCGAGGCCCGGCACCAGGTCCAGCCGGCCGTGCCGGGCGTGTGCGGCCAGGGCGGCCGCCCGGATCTCCAGGTGCCACGGCGCGTCGCCGGGCGGGCCGGACCAGATGAGCGGGTTCGACGGCTGCCGCAACCCGTCCAGCGCCTCCCGCCAACCGGCCAGGCCGGCCTCGACATCGCCCCGGGCCAGCGCGAACTCGGCCCTGATGCCGCGCTCGTACGCCTGCATGCCGTACTGGTCGTCCGGTACCGGCGGGGCGTCGTACCGGCTGTCGCAGGCGTCGGTGGTGGCCAGCCGCAGCCAGCGTTCCGCCTCGTCGACCTCGCCCAGCGCCAGGTTGACCAGCACCAGGCTCCAGCGGATCTGGAGGCGGTCCCACCACGGGCCGGAGTCGGCCAGCAGGTCCAGCGCGGCGGTCAGGTTGTCCCGGGCCTCCGCCGAGCGTTCGGCCTGCATGCAGAGTTCACCGACCCGGGAGTGGGCGAGCACCAGCAGCCACCGCAGCGGCCGGTGCGCCAGCGCGTGGAGCATCCGCCGGGCCGCGTCGAGCGCGTCGTCAGGCCGCCCGGCCTGCTCCAGCAGATAGCTGGCCAGGGCGTTCGCCATCGCGGCGACAAGCGGTTCGCGGTGCGCGCGCAGCGCGGTGAGCACGGCCTGGTCGGCGCCGATCTCGGGGAGCGCGCCCAGCACCACCGCCATCGCACCGGCGACCGTGTCCGGCGGGGGCGGCGGCAGGCGGCGCAGCACGACCAGCGAGCGGGTCGAGCGGCGCCCGGCGATCATCAGGTTGTGCGCCACGCCGAGCACGGCGACGGTGCGGACCGGCGCCACGAACTCCGGCGCCGGACGGTAGTGGGACAGCAGGAAATCGGTGTCGGCGACCAGCGCGAGCATCCGGGTGTAGCTGGTGTCCAGCGTCCACACGGCGGCCAGCGCGGCGGCGACACCCGCGACTGTCGGCCCGTCGGACCGGGCCACTGCCAGGCGGAGCGCGGCGACCAGGTTGTCCTGCTCGGCGCGGACCGTCGCGACGGCGGTGAACGGTTCGGCGCCGAGCAGCGCCTCGTGGTGCCCGAGGCCGAACTCGCGGGCCCAGGCGAGGTACGCCGCCAGCACCCGCTCGTCCTCGCCGGCCTCGGCGCGGCGGGCGGCGCCGAACTCCCGCACCGTTTCCAGCATCCGGAACCGGATCGCGTCCGGCGTCTCCTCCACCCGCAGCAGTGACTGGTCGACGAGGTGTTCCAGCACCGGCAGCGCGTCCTCGCCGAGCACCCGGTCCGCCGCCGCCGCGCTGAACCCGTCCGGGAACACCGACAGCGCCCGCAACGCCGCCCGCCCCTCCGGCCGCAGCAGGTTCCAGCTCCAGTCGACCACCGCGTGCAGCGTGTGGTGGCGTGGTGGCGCGTCCCGGGGACCGCCGCGCAGCAGCCCGAACCGGTCGTCGAGGCGGCGGGCCAGCTCCGGCACGCTCATCGCCCGCACCCGGGCGGCGGCCAGCTCGATCGCCAGCGGCATCCCGTCCAGGTGCCGGCACACCTCGGCCACCTGGTCGGCGGGCAGCACCACGCCCGGCCGGGCGGCGCGGGCCCGCTGCGTGAACAGCTGCACCGCCGTGTCCAGCGGCAGTTCGGGCAGCGCGTGCACCGCCTCCGAGGTCAACCCCAGCGGGGTGCGGCTGGTGGTCAGCACCCGCAACTCCCGGGTCGCCGCCAGCAGCGCCGCCACCAGCTCGGCGACGCCCCGGACCACCTGCTCGCAGTTGTCCAGCACCAGCAGCACCGGCCCCGGTCCGAGCGCCGCCACGATCGCGGCGACCGGCTCGGCGGGCACCGGCAGTGCGCCGACCGGCCCGGCGGCCGGCTCGCCGACCCCCAGCGC
>NZ_JBXUOV010000252.1:0-6276 GCF_057196585.1 Micromonospora sp. ATLC20 | reverse complement strand
GGACCGGCGGCCACCCGGGCCCGGTCCCCGGCGGGTGCGGCCAGGCGGGCGCGCCGGCCGGCTCCTCGGGCATCAGGAACCACATGATCGGGTACGCGAGCGCGGCGAGCCCGCCGGTGAGCACCGTGGCGGCCGCGAAGATCACCCGGATCAGCGTGGGGTCGGCGGCGAAGTAGCGGCCGAGGCCGCTCGCCACACCGGCGATCATGCGGTCGCTGACCGGTCGGCGGAGCTGCTTGTACGGGGCCTGGGAGGGGTTCGGGAAGGTCATGTGTCAACGGTCCCGCGCGCTGCGGCGGCCGACCTCGGTGACCGCCCGGACGCCTACCCTGAACCGTCCCTGAGACGCCAGCGAAGAGTCAGGAATCTGACTCTTTTCGATGTCGGTAACCCGCTCCGGGGAGAATTTGCTCCCGTGACCACCTCGCTGGAGCCGCTCCGCAGGATCGCGGCATACGCAGTTTGTGCTGATTCAAACGGCCGAGTGCTGCTGGTCCGCGCATCGGAGCGCTCCGGCACCCCCGGCACCTGGTCGCTCCCCGGAGGCGCGGTCGACCACGGTGAGGACCCCAAACACACAGTCGTCCGGGAGACCGCGGCCGAGACCGGGCTCTCGGTGGCGGTCGCCGGCCTCCAGGACGTGCTCGCCGACATGCGGGCGCTGCCCGAGCGGCGCATCACGATCCACACCGACCGGCTGCTCTACACCGTGTCGGTCCGGGGCGGGACGCTCACCGAGCGGGTCGACCGGCCGACCGACCTGGCCCGCTGGTTCACCCTCGACGAGGCCCGGGAGCTTCCGCTGCGGTCGTTCACCGCACGTGCCCTGGGCCTGCCCACCTCCACCGACGACATCGTGCCGGAGGAGGTGCCCGAGTTCCCCTCGTTCTACGCCGTCCCCGGCCCGGACGGGCTGCACCGGGCGCAGCGCTTCGCCGCGTACGCGGTGGTGACCGACCCGGAGGAGCGCGTACTGCTGACCCGGGTGTCCGACGGCTATCCGGGCGCCGGCTGCTGGCACCTGCCCGGCGGCGGCACCGACTACGGCGAGCAGCCGGGCGCGGCGCTGATCCGCGAACTGGTCGAGGAGACCGGTCAGACCGGCCGCCTGGTCGAGCTGCTCGGGGTGGCCAGTCACCGGGACGCCGCCTCGCTCGGCCCGGAGGGCTACCCGATCGACTGGCACGGCGTACGCGCCTTCTACCGAGTGGTGGTCGACCAGCCCGCGCCGCCCACCGTGGCCGACGTCGGCGGCTCCACCTGCGAGGCCCGCTGGTTCCGCCGCGAGGAACTCGGCGCCCTCCCCACCGACCGCCTCACCGAGGTGACGGCCGAAGCAGTCCAGGCCGCCCACCTCCTCTAACCTCCCACCCCGGGCCTCCACCCGGCCCCCACCCCGGCGATCATGAAGTTGACGGCGCGAAATGTCCGCCTCGGTACCGCTAACCTCATGATCGACGGAGTGGGGCGCTCGGGTGCGGGGGAGTGGTGCGGGTGGAACAGCTGCGGCGGGTCGGGGCCTACGGGGTGCTGCGGGACTCCGAGGGGCGGGTGTTGCTGGCGCGTGGCTCGGCGAAGTGCCCGTACCCGGGGGTGTGGCAGCTGCCCGGTGGCAGCGTCGAGCACGCGGAGCACCCGGCCGACACCGTGGTACGCGAGTTCGCCGAGGAGACCGGCCTGACCGTGGCGCCCGGCGCGATCCGGGCCGCGGTGGCCGACGTGGCCGCGTTCGCCGACCTGGGGATCGCGCTGCACACCGATCGGCTGATCTTCGAGGTGGAGGCGCGCGGCGGGCGGCTGCGGCCCGAGCCGGCCGGTGGCAGCGACGAGGTCGGCTGGTTCGCCCCCGAGGAGGCCGCCACCCGGGCGCTGATGCCGTTCACCGCCGAGCTGCTCGGCCTGCCGGTGACTCCGCTGCCGGCCGGCCTGCCCCGGGCGCTGCCCGGCGGACCGGCCGGGCCGTCCGTCGACCGCCGGCAGCGCTTCGCCGCGTACGGGCTGGTCACCGACCCGGCCGACCGGGTGCTGCTCACCATGATCGCCGACGGGTATCCGGGCGCGGGCCGCTGGCACCTGCCCGGGGGTGGCACCGACCACGGCGAGCAGCCGGCCGCCGGGCTGCTGCGCGAGCTGGTCGAGGAGGCCGGGCAGCTGGGCCGGGTGGTCGACCTGATCGCCGTGGACAACCTGCACAACTCGGCCGCGCTCGGCCCGGAGGGCCGCCCGCTGGACTGGCACGGCGTCCGGGTGATCTACCGGGTACGGGTGGACGCGCCGACCGACGCGGTGGTGACCGAGCTGGCCGGCGGCTCGACCGCGCGGGCCGCCTGGTTCGCCAGGGAGCAGGTCGCCGGTCTGTCGATGACCGACGTGGCGGCCCGGGCCACCGGGCAGCGGGTGAGCTGAATCGCTCGCCGAGCCGCCCTGGGTGACCTCCGGTACAGTCGGAAGTACGGCTGACCGACGAAAACGGGCGTTGAGGCCCGAGATGGGAATGAGTGGGCGGTTCGCGCGGTTAAGGGAGATATAAGTACCGCCGGCAGCTATCGCCAAGCCCCTGTCCCCTGTGCAATGGTGTACTCCGCAAAAGGGCTGCCGGACCCGAAAGGTCCGGCACGAGACAGCCGGACACCCGCCCCGCCGTGGGCGGCCAGCCGATCCGGTGATGGAGGAAACGTGCCGAGAGCCCCATGGCGCCGGCGTCGTACGACTGACAGTCCGCGCCCCGCAGGGCGTCGCTGGGCGGGCAGGTTGCGCCGCAGCAGCACGTTCGCCCGCCAGGTGCTGCTGGTCCGGGTGGGCCGCCGGGACGGCGCGGCCGTCTCGGGGACCGACCTGGTCACCCCCGACCACCGTTACTCCGACCGTCAGCGCATCCGCTACGGCCGGCTCGACACCGACATCGAAGCGGTACGCCCGGTGAGCCCGGCGCTCGCCCCCGCCGCCCCGGTCGACGACGAGTCCCCGGCGATGTCGATCCCGCTCCTGCCGGGTGAGCGCACCGCCGCCCGCCGGGCCAAGTTCGCGCTCGTCAACGCGTGCACGCTGAGCAGCCTCATGCTCGGCATGCTGGCCATCTTCCTGGCCATGCGCGGTGACGTGCAGCTCGCCGCGATCTGCCTGATCGCGTGCGTCGCGTTCGACGGCCTCGACGGTGCGCTGGCCCGCAAGCTCGGCGTGGCCAGCCCGTTCGGCGCGCAGATGGACTCGCTCGCCGACATGTGCTCGTTCGGCCTCGCCGCGCCGGTAGTGGTCTACGCCTCGCTGGCCGGTTCGGTGCCCCCGGCGGCCGCCGCGGTCTCCTGCGCGCTCGTCGCCGCCTGCGCGGCGATCCGGCTCGCCCGGTTCAACGTCTCGCCGAAGGACGGCCGCTTCTTCTGCGGCGTGCCGACCACCATGGCGGCGGCGGTGCTCGCCCTGACCGTGGCGATCGGCGTGCCGGTCCCCGGCCTGGTCATGGTGGCCGGCGTGGCGCTGCTCGCCTTCGCCATGGTGTCCAGCTTCCCGTACGCGAAGCTCGCCCGGCTGCTGAAGCTGCCGCCGTGGCTCTGGCTGGCCCCGGTGATCGGCGCTCTCGTCGACATCCGGCTCACCTTCGCGTTCGTGGTGGTGGGCTACCTGGTCAGCGGGCCGCTGCTCTGGCTGCACCAGCGCCGTACCGCCTGATCCGAGAACGACAGAAGGGGCGCCGCTGCAGCGGCGCCCCTTCTTCGTGTCCGGCGCTCAGCGCCAGCGGGCGATCACCGTCGCGCCGCCGACCACCTTGTCGCCCGGACCGACCAGCGGGTCCGCGGCGTCGGCCGGCAGGTAGACGTCGGTACGCGAGCCGAACCGGATCAGGCCGAAGCGCTCACCCCGGGCCAGCAGCGAGCCGACTGGCGCCCGCTGCACGATCCGGCGGGCGATCAGCCCGGTGCGCTGCGCCACCACGACGGTGCCGTGGTCGGTGTCCAGCACCGTGTACGCCGCCACGTTGTGCTCGGCGTCCGGCTTCATGGCGTTGACGAAGCCGCCGTCGGCGACGAAGTAGTCGACCACCTTGCCGGCCACCGGGGAGCGGTTGACGTGCACGTCCAGCACCGACAGGAACACCGCGATCCGCAGCCACTCGCCGTCACCGAAGCGCTCGTCCTGCAGGCGCTGCACGGACAGCACCTGACCGTCCGCCGAGGCGACCACCGCCGACGGGTCCTCCGGCACGTCCCGCTCCGGGTCGCGGAAGAACGCGGCCACCGGCGCGGCGGCCAGCGCCGGCAGCAGCCAGAGCTTCGACTTCGGCCGCGCGGCCCGGGCCAGGGCGGCCAGGCCGAGCGTGATGCCCGCCGCGGCCACGCCGTTGGAGTCGATGTGCATGCCCCGGGTCAGCGGCACGCTCGACGGCCGGTACGCCGGGGACAGCGAGGCCGCGAGCGCCACCGGCGCCGGGGTGAACCGCAGGTGGTGCACGCGTACCGGCGGGGTGTTGCGCAGCACCAGGTCGCTGCGTACGCCGTGCAGCACGCCCTGCCGGTCCAGTTCGCCGTCGGCGCCCCCGGTGCGGAACAGCGGCGCGGCGACGCTCAGCACCGCGCCCTCGGCCAGGTATTTCGCCAGCCCGTCGATCGCGACGCGCGCCTCGTCCGCGGTGCCGGTGAACGGCTCGGCGACGACCACCACCGCGGCGGCGTCCGCCTCGGCGAGGGTGTCGACCACGCGTACCCGGTCGGCGACCCAGCGGCCCTGCGCGGTGACGTGGTCGCGCAGCGCGGCCGCCGCGGCGCCCTCCGCCGGCACCACGGTGAGCCGGTCGCCGGGCAGCAGTGCCTCGATCGCGGCGGCCAGCACCGCGGACTCCGGGGTCGCGCCGACCAGCAGGCCGGCCTTCGGGTCGTTACGCCGGGCGAACTCGCTGACGAGCGTGCGGGCGGCGCGCTCGCCGATGCGGACCGCACCGGTGGGACCGGTGACACGCACGGCGGGGGACTGGGTCATGTCGGACGGGCTCCTGACGAGATAGCGAACGGACGGGGCGGCTCCGGCGACCCGACCGGCGGCTCCGGCATGGTCGGGGGCGGGGCCGGCCGGCGGAGGCGAGATCTCCGCCGACCAGCATAGGCCGCGTCCGAAGGGCGCCGCAGTGGCGCGGTCAGGCCGGATCCCCCGGTGTACGGCGTTGTGGAGCCGCCTCGTCGGCCGGTGGATCGAGCGCCGGCAGTTCGCGGGTGGCCGGTTCCGCGGAGTCCGTGGTGGCCTCGGTGGCCCACTCGTCGGCGCCGTCGGGCGTCCCCGTGCCGTCGGGCGTCTCCGGGCCGGCGGCGGGGGAGCCGTACGGCGCCGAGACCGTGACGTCCGGCGTGGGCGGCGTCGCGGGTTGCTCCGGTGCGCGACCCGAGCGCAGCGCGCCGATCAGTCCGAGGAGGCCGATCAGCACCAGCCCACCGGCCAGGAACCAGCCGACCGGGGGTACGGAGAGACCGAGGATCCGGGCCAGCAGCCACCAGACGGACAGACCGAGGAAGACGAGTCCGAAAGCGAACGACACGACGTCGGTACGGTGTGCCTTCACCGGGTCACCTCCAGCTTGCCGGCGTTCACGTGGACGAAGAGGCGCAGCTTGCCCCCACCGGGACCGTCGGCGCCGACGTCGGTGGTCTCCCACTGACGACCGCCGAGCCCGCCGCTGCTCCGGCCGAAGACGGTGGCGTCGCCGGCGTTCACGTCGGCCACCGTGGTCACGTCGACGTCCGGCGGTACGACCACTGTCGCGTTGCCGAGGTTCACGTCGACCGTCACCTGCACGTCCTGCTTGTCGAAGTCGATCCCGCGCAGGTCGAGCGTGGCGTCACCGAGGTTGTTCTCGTACCGGTTCGCCAGGTCGCGCAGGTCGGTCGGGGCCCAGGTGACGTTGCCGTCGATGCCGCGTACCCGGTCGTAGGACTCGGCGACCGTGGCGATGCCGAGCGCCGCCGCGGTCACCAGGCCCAGGGCGATCAGCCAGCGCGCCCGGCCGAACCAGGTGCCGACGAGCAGGCCGAGGCCGATGGTCGCGAGCACCGCGGCGAAGTAGCCGGCGGCACCGACCGGGAAGACGTCGAGCAGGTCGAGCATCGCCACCACGCCGAGCGCCAGGAAGATCAGCGAGAACGTGATCGCGCCGAGCGCCGAGCGCTCCTTGGGCCGCTTCGGCGGTCGCGGCGGCCGTACCGGTGGCGGGACGGGCGGCGATCCGGCGTAGGGGCCGTGCGGGGCGAACGGCGGCCGGTACCCGCCGGGCGGCAGCGGTGCGCCCACCGGCGC
>NZ_JBXUOV010000251.1:0-6280 GCF_057196585.1 Micromonospora sp. ATLC20 | reverse complement strand
TTGTTTAAAAGAGACAGGTACCGGGCCGGGCCACCGCTTCGGCGCTCAGCTCATCGCCGCCGCGAACATCCCCGGCTCGTACGAGCCGCCGCGCTGGTGCACGAGCACCGCGAACCGGTTCGCCGCGTTGATCAGCCCGAGCAGGCACACCAGCGCGGCGATCTGGTCGTCGTCGTAGTGCTCGCGTACCTGCTCCCACGTCTCGTCGGACACGCCCTGGTGGGCGTCGGCGAGCCGGGTGCCCTCCTCGGCGAACGCCAGCGCCGCGCGCTCGGCCTCGGTGAACACTGTCGACTCACGCCAGGCGGCGACCAGGTTCAGCCGGACCGCGCTCTCGCCGCCGGCCACCGCCTCCTTTGTGTGCATGTCGATGCACCAGCCGCAGCCGTTGACCTGGCTGGCCCGCAGCGACACCAGCTCCTGGACGGTGCGGGGCAGCGACGACTGGTGGATCACCAGGCCCGCGCCGGCGAAGCGCTTCATGAACGTCGCCGAGACCTGGTTCTCGAACAGGTTGAATCGGGTCTGCATGGTGGCGCCCTCTCTGCTCAGGTGAGTGTCTGACGAACACGAGATGCCGGAGACGCGTCCGGCGTGACGGCGACGCCGGGTGAGGACCGCCACAGCGACCCGGTGTCACACGGCGGCGGCGGGCGGCGTCTGGTGGGGAACGCAACCGAGCGGCGAAGGAGTCAGTCATGGCGGACCCGGCCACCGAGGACTTCCTCGCGCACCGGAACCTGCTCTTCACCGTCGCGTACGAGATGCTCGGCTCGGCCGCCGACGCGGAGGACGTGGTGCAGGAGACCTGGCTGCGCTGGGCCGGCGTCGACCTCGACGAGATCCGGGACCGGCGCGCCTACCTGGTCCGGATCGCCACCCGGCAGGCGCTGTCCCGGCTGCGCACGCTGGGCCGGCGCAAGGAGTCGTACGTCGGCTCGTGGCTGCCCGAACCGCTGCTCACCGCACCCGACGTCGCGGACGACGTGACGCTTGCCGAGAGCGTGTCGATGGCGATGCTGCTGGTGCTGGAGACGCTCACACCGACCGAGCGGGCCGTGTTCGTGCTGCGGGAGGTGTTCGACGTCGGCTACGACGAGATCGCCGAGACGGTCGAGCGCACCCCGGTCGCCGTGCGGCAGATCGCGCACCGGGCGCGGGCCCACGTCACCGCGCGCCGCCCCCGGCGTACCGTCCCGGCGGCCGAGGCCCGCGACGCGCTCGACGCATTCCGGCGGGCGGTCGAGACCGGCGACCTGGACGGGCTGCTCCGCGTCCTGGCCGCGGACGCGGTGCTGGTGGGCGACGGTGGCGGGATCAAGCAGGCGATCGCCCGGCCGGTCACCGGCGGCGACAAGGTGGCCCGCCTGCTCGCGGGCGGCTGGCGCCGGGTCGCGGCAGTGGCATCGATGGAACCGGTGCAGGTCAACGGCTACCCGGCGCTGCTGGTACGCCTCGACGGTGAGCTGGACACCGTGGTCGCGGTACGCCTCGACGATGGCCGGATCAGTGGCCTCTACGCGGTGCGCAACCCGGAGAAGCTGTCCCACATGACCCGCGAAACGACGCTGCGCCGGTGAGCAGGCGATCGTGCGACGATCGGGCGATGAGCAGCGCCGCCTCCCCCGACGTCAGCGCCCTCGCCATCAACGTCACAGTGCCGGAGGAGTTGCGCTGGACCGACACCCGGCGCGGCGAGGAGTTCACACTGACCACGCTCAACATCAGGCTGCTGCCGGACGGGCGTCTCGCCGCGAAGGCGTACGGCCGGCCCACATCCGGCGGACGCGGCGCGTACGTGTCGTTCCGGGTGCCGGACCGGCCGGAGCTGGCCGCGCTCGTGGCGGCGGCGGCCGACCGGGCCGCGGCGCTCTGGGCCGCGCACGGCGGCCTGGACTGACCGCGCTCAGCGGCGGACGCCGACCCCGCCGTAGCCGTGCGACACCGCGGCCTGCGGCTCCCCGTCGGGCCGCCAGTCCGCCACCCTGACCAGGCCCGGCTCGACCAGCTCGTAGCCGTCGAGGAAGCGGGCCACCTCGTCGCGCGTGCGGGGCACCAGCGGGGAACTGCTGCGGCGGTAGATCGCGGTGCCCTGCTCGGTGGGCAGCGTCGGCAGGCCGTCCAGGGTGAGGTGGGACAGCGCGAGCACGCTGCCCGGGACCGTCGCGTCGCGCAGCGTCGCCACCGCCGCGTACGGGTCGTCGTCGTCCGGCACGAAGTGCAGCACCGCGAGCAGCAGCACCGCCACCGGCTCGCTCAGGTCGATGGTGTCCCGCAGCGTCGGGTCGGCAAGCAGCTCGCCGGGACGCCGCAGGTCGCCCTGGAGCACGACGGTGCGGCCGTCGGTGGGCAGCAACCGCCGGGCGTACGCGACGGCGACCTCGTCGTGGTCGACGTAGACCACCCGGGCGTCGGGGCGTACCGCGCGGACCACCTCGTGCACGTTGCCCTGGGTGGGCAGGCCCGCGCCGATGTCGAGGAACTGGCGGACGCCCTGCTCGGCCGCCCAGCGCACGACCCGGCGCAGGAACGCGCGGTTGCTCTGCGCGGCGACGCCGGTGTCCGGGAAGATCTTCAGGACCTCCTCGGCGGCGGCCCGGTCGGCGGCGAAGTTGTGGCAGCCGCCGAGGTAGTAGTCGTACATCCGGGCGACATTGGGTCGGTTCTCAGCCTCCGTCACGCCTCGATGTCTAGCACTCTGCGCGACACACCGCTGACCCGTCGTGTCGACGATGCGGCCGATCCCGGTCTCCACCTGGTACGACGGTGGGACACGCCGGCGCGAGGAGGTACCGATGACAGGTGAACGGGAGACAGTGGAGGTCGAACCGGCGGTGTTCCGCGCCGTGTACGACTCGCCCGCGTCACTGCCCGGGCGGCACCGGTGGACCACCCCGGAGGCGGACGTGCGGCGGCTGGAGAAGCTGCTGAACATGCCGGCGCGCAGCATCGGCGCGCCGCTGTGGGTCAGCGGCGACGAGCCGGACTGCCCGAAGTGCGGGCGGCGGGTCACCTGGTACGACATCGTCGCGTCCGCGCTGCACGGCGTGCACGACCACACGATGATCGCGCGGGTGATCCTCGGCGAGCGCAAGTACGTGAACACCGAGGTGCCGGACGCGATCCCCGGTGTCCACTGTGCCGACTGCCGCACCCCGATCACCGGGCTGCGCAGCTTCAAGTGCCACAACTGGGCGTACGCGTTCGGGGCGCTGGAGGAGGTCGTCGCCCGGATGTCCGGCCTGCCGGTTCAGTCGCCGCCGCCCGCCGTTTCCTGAGCGCGCCGTTCCGGACGGCGGCCGGGCGGGGCCTGCGGCTCGGGGCCGGGATCGGGCACCGGCGGCATCGGCCGGGTGACCGGCCCGTCGCCGGTGACCCGGAGCTGTTCGCCGTGGTGCCACAGCTCCACCGCGTCGCCCGGCCCGGCGTCCGGCAGCTCGTAGCGGGCCTCCCGCCCGGTGAGCGTGACCCGTAGCCGGTGCCCGTGCCGGCGCAGGTGGAACACGAGCCGGGTGATCGGCCGGGGCAGGCGCGGCTCGAACGCGAGCACGCCCCGGTCGTCGCGCAGCCCGCCGAAGCCCTGCGCCACCACCAGCCAGGCGCCGGCCAGGGACGCCAGGTGCAGCCCGTCGGCGGTCTTGTCGCCCAGGTCGGCGAGGTCCTGGAACGCCGTCTCGGCGAACAGGTCGTACGCCAGGTCGAGGTGCCCGACCTCGGCGGCGAGGATCGCCTGCGCGGACGCCGACAGCGACGAGTCCCGGACGGTCCGCGCCTCGTAGTAGGCGACGTTGCGCGTCTTCTCCTCGGCGGTGAACTCCCCCGGGCAGCGCAGCATGGCCAGCACCAGGTCGGCCTGCTTGACCACCTGCTTGCGGTACAGCTCCTGGTAGGGGAAGTGCAGCAGCAGCGGATAGTCGTCCTCGCCGGTGCCGGCGAAGTCCCACTCCGGCTGCGCGGTGAAACCGGCCGACTGCTCGTGCACACCGCGCTTGCCGTCGTACGGGACGAACATGGCGTCGGCGGCGGCCCGCCAGCCGGCCACCTCGGCCGCGTCGACGCCGAGCCGCGCGGCCACCTCGGGACAGTGCTCGGCGGCGTCGGCGGCCCCACGCAGGTTGCGCCGGGACATCAGGTTCGTGAACACGTTGTCGTCGACGAGCGCGGAGTACTCGTCCGGGCCGGTGACGCCGGTCAGGTGGAACGCGCCGCCGTCGTCGAAGTGGCCGTAGCCGTGCCACAGCCGGGCGGTCTCGATCAGCACCTCGGCGCCGCACTCGGCGAGGAACGCGGTGTCGCCGGTGGCCGCCACGTACCGCAGCACCGCGTCGGCGATGTCGGCGTTGACGTGCAGGCCCGCGCTGCCGGCCGGCCAGTAGCCGGAGCACTCCCGGCCGCTCAGCGTCCGCCACGGGTAGGTGGCGCCGGTCAGGCGCAGCTCGGCCGCCCGGTCGCGGGCGTCGGGCAGGTGGGCGTGCCGCCAGCGCAGCGCCGAGCGGGCCAGCTCCGGCGCCAGGTACGTGAGCACCGGCAACACGTAGCCCTCGGTGTCCCAGAGCACGTGCCCGTCGTAGCCGTTGCCGGTCAGCCCCTTCGCCGGGATGGTCCGGTCGCCGTCGGCGCGGCCGGACTGGAGCAGGTGGAACACCGAGAACCGCACCGCGAGCTGCAGCTCCGGGTCGCCGTCCAGCTCGACGTCGGCGGTGGCCCACGCCGCGTCGAGCGCGGCGCGCTGCTCGGCGAGCAGGGCGTCGAACCCGTCGGCCCGGGCCGTGTCCGCCTCCGCGACGACCAGGTCGGCCAGCTCGCCGGCCGGGGTGCCGTCGACGTCGGCGCATTCGTACGCGGCGAACCGGGTGACCCGGATCCGCTCGCCGGGGCGCACCGGACCGGACAGCGCCAGCCGGAACCGGTCGGCGGTCAGCTCGGTGCCGGTGGCGATCCCGTCGGGCGCCTCCACCCGGTGCGCGACGGCGACGGCGACCCGCTGGCCGCTGCGCCCGGTCCGGTGCACGAGCACCCCGTCGAGGCCGTCGTCGCGGCGGATCTCGCCGGTGAGCGGGTCGTGGATCACCGAGGCGGCCCGGGGGTCGTCGGCGCGTTCCGGCACCCGCTGGTTGGCGAGCAGGTCGGCGCCGACCCGCAGCCGGACCGGCTCGTCCAGCGGTTCGACGGCCCAGTCCACGGCGGCGACCGGACGGCGGGTCAGCGAGACCAGGCGGGTGCTGCGGATCCGCACACCCCGGCCGCCCGGCGAGACCCACTCGGTCTCCCGGCGGACCACCCCGGCGCGCAGGTCCAGCTCCTGGTGGTGCCGCCGGATCGTGCCGGTGCCCAGGTCCAGCGGCTCGTCGTCCACCCAGAGCCGGATCAGGGCGGCGTTCGGCGCGCTGATCACGGTGTCGCTGCGTTCCGGGAACCCGTACCCGCTCTCCGGGTAGGTCAGCTCGTGCTGCTCGTGGAACCCGTTGAGGTAGCTGCCGGGCATGCCGCAGGGCTCGCCCTCGTCGAGCGTCCCGCGCCAGCCCACCCAGCCGTTGGCGAGCGCGAAGACGGACTCGGTCTCGCCCAGCCGGTCCAGGTCCGCGCTCGTGCGCCGGATCCGCCAACCGTCGTCGCCGTGCGGCACGTGCCCTCCCGAGTCCGAAGCCTGGACCGCCACCGAACCAGACCCGGCTGGGAGGCGGCTGGGACTCCGATACCCGTGACGAACCCGCCCGCACCTGCGGGTGGGCGATCACACGGTGACGAGCACCAGCGTGGCGGCGGTGCCGAGCACCAGGAACGGCCCGAACGGCAGGTGCCCGGACCAGCGGACCCGCCGGGCGGCGAGCAGCGCCACCCCGGCCGACCCGGCGAGGAGGAGCGCGAGCACCAGCCCGGCCACCAGCACCGGCCAGCCGTACCAGCCGAGCAGCGCGCCCGCGCCGAGCGCCAGCTTGGCGTCGCCGAGACCGAAGCCGCGCCGCCCGAACAGCAGCGTGGTCGCGGCGAAGCCGCCGCCGAGCGCCAGGGCGGCCAGGACGGCGCGTACCAGCGGGTCGACGCCCGGGCCGGTCAGCGCGGCCACCCCGAGCATCGTCCACACGCCGGCGGCGGCCGGCCAGGTGAGCCGGTCGGGCAGGCGGTGCGCCATCGCGTCCACGATCGTCATCGGCACCGCCCAGACCAGCCACCACGCCAGCGCCAGCCGCGCGGCGGGCGCGCCGCCGGCGAACACCGGCACGGCCACCGCGAGCAGCAACGCCACCTCCACCACCGCGGGCGCCGCGCCGACCCGGGC
>NZ_JBXUOV010000250.1:0-6351 GCF_057196585.1 Micromonospora sp. ATLC20 | reverse complement strand
CCGCCCGCCCGGCCGCGGCCAGCCCGGCGAACCGGTGCACGTCGACGCGCTGCGGGTCGACCGCCAGCCGGTAGCCGGCCGGACCGAACTCGATGGGCGCGCCGGGCAGCAGCCGGCGCAGCCGCGACACCTGCGACTGCAGCGCGTTCGCGGCCTGCTCGGGTGGCCGGTCGCCGTACACGCCGTCGACGAGACGCTGCGGCGCCACGGTGCGGCCGGCGTCGAGCAGCAGCAGCACCAGCAGCGCGCGCAGCCGCCCACCGGCGACGGGCAGGACACTGCCGTCGGCCGCGTACGCCTGGGTCGCGCCGAGCACACCGAACCGCATGCGCCTGATTGTCGCCTGCCAGCGCCGCGCCGGTGGCACGCCCCACACCGGTTCGGCTCACCGCCGGTACGGGCGGGTAGCCTTCGGCCCGTGATCGTGGGGAGAAGCCGGTGACGACGCTGGAGCAGGAGCAGCCGCGCACCATCGCCGAGGGGGCACGTCCCCTGCCGCTGACGCTCGCCGTGCCGGCCGCCGTGCTGGCCGGGCTGGCGCTGCTGCTGGCGTTCCCGCCGTACGGGATGTGGCCGCTCGCGCCGGTCGGGGTGGCGTTGCTGGCCGCCGCGGTGCACCGGCGGCGGCTGCGCGCCGGCGCGGGACTGGGCTTCCTGACCGGGGTGGCGCTGTTCGCGCCGCTGCTGGAGTGGACGAACCTGCACACCGGCTACCTGCCGTGGGCGCTGCTGTCGCTGCTGCAGGCCGCCTACCTGGCGCTGCTGGGCGCCGCCACCGCCTGGGTGTCGCCGCTGGCCGACCGGCACCGGGCGGCGTGGCCGCTGCTCACCGGTGTGCTGTGGGTGGGGCAGGAGGCGCTGCGTGACCGCACCCCGTTCGGCGGGTTCCCGTGGGGCCGGCTGGCGTTCAGCCAGGACACGTCGCCGCTGCTGAAGCTCGCCGCGCTCGGCGGCGCCCCGCTGGTCACGTTCGCCGTCGCGGTCGCCGGTGGGCTGCTGGTCACCGCCGCGTGGCGGGACTGGCGGCGTGCGCCCGGGCAGTGGCGGCCGGTCGCCGGGCTCACCGCCGCGCTGGTGGCGCTGCTCGCCGCCGGTACGGCCGTGCCGACCGGGGTACGCGGCGCGGGCGACACCGTCACCGTGGCGATCGTGCAGGGCAACGTGCCGCGCCTCGGGCTGGACTTCAACGCGCAGCGGCAGGCGGTGCTGAACAACCACGTCGACGCGACGCTGGAGCTGGCGCGGCGGGTCGCCGAGGGCGGCCAGGACCGTCCGGACGTGGTGGTGTGGCCGGAGAACTCCAGCGACATCGACCCGCTGCGCAACCCGGGGGCGGGGGAGCGGATCTCCCAGGCCGCCGACGCGATCGGCGCGCCGATCCTGGTCGGCGCGGTGCTGGTCGGGCCCGGCCGGGGTGAGGTGCGCAACGCGGGGCTGCTGTGGCGGCCGGGCACCGGCCCGGACCTGGACCAGGTGTACACGAAGCGGCATCCGGTGCCGTTCGCCGAGTACGTGCCGCTGCGGTCCATCGCCCGCAAGGTCAGCTCCCAGGTCGACCGGGTCCGGTCCGATTTCGTCCCCGGTGACCGTCCCGGCGTGCTGAACACCGGCCCGGCCGTGCTCGGCGACGTGATCTGCTTCGAGGTCGCCTACGACGGCATCGTCCGGGACACCGTCACCGGCGGCGCGCAGCTACTGGTGGTGCAGACGAACAACGCCACGTTCGACGTGGCCGAGGCCCGCCAGCAGCTGGCGATGGTGCGGCTGCGGGCCGTGGAGCACGGCCGGGCCGCGTTGATGGCCTCCACTGTCGGGGTGTCCGGGTTCGTTTCCCCGGACGGGCGGGTAGACGGTGCGACCGGGTTCAACACCGCCGCGGTGGTGGTGCGGCAGATGGAACTCGGCGACGGGCGTACCCCGGCGACCACGGCCGGGGTGTGGCCGGAGGTGGCGCTGACGGCGCTGGCGGTCGCGGCCCTGGCCGGCGCGGCCGTGCTGCGCCGCCGCCGGGAGGTCGCTCCCGGCTGAGCCGACGAGCGGGAGGCGGTGCGACGGTGGGCGTGGCAGCCGACAGGCGGAAGGTCGGCCATCCCGGGGTGGGGCGGGTCCTGGTGGTCATCCCCACCTACAACGAGGCCGACAACGTCGGGCGCATCGTCGCCCGGGTACGCGAGGCGGCGCCGGCGGTGGACGTCCTCGTCGCCGACGACAACAGCCCCGACGGCACCGGCGCGATCGCCGACACGATCGCCGACGGCGACCCGGGGGTGCATGTGCTGCACCGGGCCGGCAAGGAAGGGCTCGGCGCGGCCTACCTGGCCGGGTTCGCCTGGGCGCGCTCCCGCGGCTACGACGCGGTGGTGGAGATGGACGCCGACGGCTCGCACGCCCCGGAGGACCTGCCGGCGCTGCTGCACGCCGCCCGCGACGCCGACGTGGTGATCGGCTCCCGGTGGACGCGTGGCGCGCGGGTGCTGAACTGGCCGTGGCGGCGGCTGCTGCTGTCCCGGGTCGGCAACCTGTACGCGCGGCTGGCGCTGGGCATGCCGGTAAGCGACGCCACCGGCGGCTACCGGGTGTACCGGTCCAGCGCGCTGGACGCGATCGACCTGGACTCGGTGCGGTCCCAGGGTTACGCGTTCCAGGTGGAGCTGTCGCGGCTGGCGCACCGCGCCGGGGTGCGGATCGTGGAGGTGCCGATCACGTTCGCCGAGCGGGAACACGGCGACAGCAAGATGAGCCCGCTGATCGTGGCGGAGGCGTTGTGGCGGGTCACCCGCTGGGGGGTGCGGGACCGCCTGGCGACCGCTCCTGCCCGCCCGGACGCGCTCGCCCGCTGGCCTTGAGCGAGGGCGTGTCATGCTTGAGGGGCGTGATGACCCCGGGCTGATGAGGTGAGATGCGCCGAGGACTGAAGTACGTACCACCGGCCCTGCTGCTGTTCGCGCTGCTGGAGCTGACCGTTTTCGTGCTGGTAGGCCGGGCCGTCGGGTTCGGCCCGGCGGTGCTGCTGGTGTTCGGGGCGTCCCTGCTGGGGCTGGTGCTGCTGCGCCGCGAGGGCATGCGGGCGTGGCGCGGCTTCCGGGCGGCGGCGCAGGCAGGCCGTCCGCCGGGCGCCGAGGTGACAGACGGCCTCGTCGGTCTGCTGGGTGCGCTGCTGCTGGCGCTGCCGGGCCTGGTCAGCGGCGTGGTGGGCCTGCTGTTGCTGGTGCCGCCGCTGCGCCGGCTGGCCGGCGGCGGGGTGCGCCGGGCCACCGAGCGGCGGGTGTCGTCGATGGTCGCCGGTGACCTGTTCGGGCCGCGCCGGGTGCGTGTGTACCGGGGCGCGCCGCAGCCGGCCCCGGAACCCGCGCCGGCCCCGTCGCCTGGTCCCGCGCCGTCGCCTCAGCCGGTCACCGACCCGGGCAAGGCCATCGAGGGCGAGATCGTCGACCGCTGAGACGGTCGTCATACAGCGAAACGCCCCCGGGTGATCCCGGGGGCGTTTCGGCGCGTTACGGACGGTCAGGCACGACCGCGGCGGGTCCGGACCTCCTGGAGCCGCTCGGCGAGGATGTCCTCCAGCTCGGCGATCGAGCGCCGCTCCAGCAGCATGTCCCAGTGGGTACGCGGCGGCTTGGCCTTCTTCTGCTCCGGCTCGGTGCCGTCGACCAGGCGGGCGACGCTGCCGTCGAACTTGCACTCCCAGGTCGTCGGGACCTCGGCATCGACGGCGAACGGCACCTCGAACTGGTGCCCCTTGGCGCAGAGGTACTCGCGGGTCTGGCGCGGCGCGAGCTCCGTGTTGCGGTCGGACTCGTAGCTGACCGCTCCCAGCCGGCTACCGCGCAGCATGCGCTCGCCCATGATCGACTTCCCCTCGTTCGTGGTGCTGGTCTTCAGGTGTAACGGCCGGTCACCGCTCGCCCATTCCCCGGCCCACGGCGGCAGGGCCGTACACGGGTCGGGAGTGTCAAGGGTAACCGGCCATGACAGCTGCCCGGCGGGGTCGTCCCCGGCCGGGCCGAATCGGTGGAGTGTTTCGCCTGTCAACGGGGATGTTACCCACCTGTTTGCGTGCCGGAGGTGACGATGAGCAGTGACGCGCCGGTCGGGGACCGACCACCAGCCGGGAAGACCTTCTTCGGTCACCCCCGCGCGCTGTCCACGCTCTTCCTCACCGAGATGTGGGAGCGGTTCAGCTTCTACGGCATGCGGGCGATCCTCGTCCTGTACCTGACCGCCGCGGTCGCCGACGGCGGACTGGACCTCGGCGAGTCCAGCGCCAACGCGGTGTACGGCACCTACAACGCCATGGTCTACCTGATGGCGCTGCCCGGCGGCTGGGTCGCCGACCGGCTGATCGGCGCACGGCGCAGCGTGCTGTGGGGCGGCGTGGTGATCGCCGCCGGTCACTACGTGATGGCGATTCCCACCGGGTGGAGCGTGTTCGCCGGCATGGCGCTGATCGTGCTCGGCACCGGCCTGCTCAAACCGAACATCTCCACCATGGTCGGTGATCTGTACGAGCGGGACTCGCCGCGCCGCGACGCCGGGTTCTCCATCTTCTACATGGGCATCAACCTGGGCGCGTTCATCGCGCCGCTGATCACCGGTTTCCTCGGCGAGAAGATCAACTGGCATCTGGGGTTCGGCGCCGCCGCGGTCGGCATGACCTTCGGCGTGCTCCAGTACGTGCTGGGCCGCCGCAACCTCGGCGACGCGGGCGCCCGCCCGGCGGACCCGCTGCTGGGCGCCGACCGGCGGCGCGCGCTGACCCGCATCGGCGTGGCGAGCGTCGTGGTGCTCGCCGTCCTGCTGGTGCTGCTGGTGTCCGGCTGGTTCACCGTCGACACGGTGGTCAACCTGCTCACAGTGGTGACGGTGCTGGTGACGGTCGGCTACTTCGCGCGGATCCTCACCGACCGGGAGATCAGCGGCACCGAACGCAGCCGGATGAAGGCGTACGTGTGGCTGTTCCTGTTCGCCGCCTCGTTCTGGCTCATCTACGACCAGGCCGGGTCGGTGCTGAACATCTTCGCCGCCGACCAGACCGACAGGTCGGTGGGCGGGTTCACGTTCCCGGCGTCCTGGTTGCAGTCGGTGAACCCGATCCTCATCATCATCGGTGCGCCGCTGGCCGCCGCGCTGTGGCTCAAACTCGGCCACCGGGTGTCCACGCCCACGAAGTTCGCCGTCGGTCTGGTGCTCAACGGCTTGTCGTTCGTGCTGATGGCCGCCGCCGCGCAGGCCGCCGTCGGCGGCGACCTGGTCTCACCGCTGTGGCTCGTCGCGGTGTACGCGATCCAGGTCGCCGGTGAGCTGTCCCTGAGCCCGGTCGGCCTGTCCGCCACCACGAAACTCGCCCCGGTGAAGTACGCCAGCCAGATGCTGGGCCTGTGGTTCCTCGCCACCGCCGTCGGCGACGCCATCGGTGGCCAGGTGGCCCGGCTGGCCGGCACCTGGTCCCAGCCGGTGTACTTCCTGACCTTCGGGCTGGCCTCGGTGGGGCTGGGCCTGGCCGCGGTGATGTTCACCCGCCAGATCCGGCACCTGATGGCCGGCATCCACTGACCGCGCTCAGCCCGCCGGGGTCGGCGGCAGCGGCAGCGGCAGGCCGGGCAGCCCGTCGATGCTGGTGGCGACGTGGTCCTTGCCGGCGAAGTACGCGCTCAGCGACGCGTCGTCCTCCCGGGCGAACCGCCGTTCGTGCAGGTCACGGTCGGCGTCGTAGGTCATGAACGGCACCGCGTAGCCGCAGGTGTCGCGGATCAGCTCGGCGCGCACCACGATGATCGCCCGCAGGCCGTGCGGACCCGGGTCGATGTCCGGGAAGTGGGTCAGCAGGCCGGGCCAGCGCGGGTCGTCGCGGAACACCGGCTCGCCGCGGCCGTGCACCCGCACGATGTTCGGCGGGCCGGCGAACGCGCACCACATCAGTGTGACCCGGCCGTTCTCCCGCAGGTGGGCGATGGTCTCGGCGTTGCTGCCGGCGAAGTCCAGGTACGCCACGGTGTGCTCGTCGAGCACCGCGAAGCAGCCGCGCAGGCCTTTCGGGGACAGGTTGACGGTGCCGTCACCGGACAGCGGGGCGGTGGCCACGAAGAACATCGGCTGCGCCTCGATGAAGTCCCGCAGCCGGCCGTCGATGCGCTCGTACGTCTTTCCCATGCCCCGATCCTCGCCGCCGGCCCGGTTCGGCGCTGCCCCGTTCCCAGCCCGTGGCCGCCTCAGCCGGTACGCGTGCCCAGCCGCGCCAGCGCCGTCGCCAGATCGCTCACCTGGTCGGCGAGCTGCCCGGCGCGGCGCTGCGCGGCGTCCCGGTCCGCCTCGATCACCGCCGTGCGCGCGGCCAGCTCGGCCGCCCGGGCC
>NZ_JBXUOV010000249.1:0-6410 GCF_057196585.1 Micromonospora sp. ATLC20 | reverse complement strand
TGCCCGCCCCGGCCCGCCGCCCCCGCGCCCGGCCGCCGGTCGACGTGCCGCCGCCCCCGCCGGTCGTCGAGGACGACATCGACGCGCAGGTCCGCCGCGACCTGGACCGCTGGGCGGACGAGGGGATCCGGTTCACCGGCCGGGACGCCCCGCGCCGCCACCCCGCCACGCACGCCGAGGCGCAGGCCCGGCTCACGCACTTCCTGACCCACCGGCTGCCCGCGTACGCCGACACCCACGACCTGCTCCGCGACGGCGACGGACTGCTCGCGTACAGCGCGCTGTCGTCCTCGTTCAACAGCGGCCTGCTCGACCCGGAACCGGCGATCCGGGCTGCCGAACGGGCCGGACGGGACGGCACCGCGCCGCCCGCCGCGGTGCACCGGTTCGTGCGCGGCCTGCTCGGCTGGCGCGAGTTCCTGTGGCAGCTCTACTGGTACTTCGCGCCGCGGTTTCGGGGCGCCGGCTGGCTCGGCGCCGCGCAGCCGCTGCCGGAGTGGTTCGACCGGCTCGACGCCGACGCGGTGGAGGCCCGCTGCCTCGCCGACGTGCTCGCGGGCGTCCGGGACACCGCCTGGGCGCACCACACCGCGCGGCTGACGGTGCTCGCCAACTACGGCCTGCAACGCGGCTGGCGTCCCGCCGAGCTGGCCGACTGGTTCCGCCGCAGCTTCGTCGACGGCGCGGACTGGGTCATGAACGCCACAGTCATCGGCATGAGCCAGTACGCCGACCTGTCCCGCATCGACACCCGGCCGTGGGCGTTCGACGGCACACACCTGTTCCGGATCGGCGCCCCCTGTGCCGGCTGCCGGTACGAGCCCGACGTGGCGCTCGGTGACACGGCGTGCCCGTACACAGGGGGTTTCGAGGCGTTCTGGCACCGCAACCGGGAGCGGCTCGCGGCCGATCCCGGACTGGCGACGGCGCTCGCCGGACGCGACGACCCGCAGCGCCGCGACGCGGTGCTGGCGCAGGAGGACAAGCGCGGCGACGAGGTGCCCTGAGCCCGCCGCGACGGTGACGTCGCGGGCCCGACGGCGCGCACGGCCGGACGGTGACAGCCGGTGACCCGATCGGTGGAGGCGCCCTGCCGGTGTGGCCGGAATTGATGGCGACCGGTCGATTACCGGTGCGGCACGTATCGCGAGAAGTCTTTGCCTCCTACGGTGGCGTCCGGCACGCGGACGGAGGGGACTCGGGAATCACCCGAGAGGGCCGTCCCGGCGGACAGGGAGAGTTGTCTCGATGCGAGTTTGGCTTCGCGCAGCGGCGGTCGTCGCCGCCGGCGCGGTCGTGGTGGCGGGAGTGCCGGCGCTCGCCGCCACCGTCACCGTGCGGGACGCCGGCGTGGCCGGCCACACCGGCGCACAGGCGACGGGAAGCAGCGCCGCGCTCGGCGCCGCGCGTACCACCGCGACCCGTGCGCTGGTCACCCCCGGGGACACCCGGCTGATGCCGACCACGCCCCGCACCGACACGCCGCGGATCAGCAACGGCGAGATCACCGACATCGAGGTGATCGGCAACCGCGTCTTCATCGCCGGCACGTTCACCTCGATCGCGAACGTCGGCGGGTCCGCGATCGCGCAGAAGTCCCTGGCGTCGTACAACCTGGACACCGGCAAGGTGGACACCGGGTTCAAGCCGGTCATCGACGGCGCGGTCGCCGCGGTGGAGGCGTCGCCGGACGGCTCGTCGCTCTACATCGCCGGCGCGTTCAACACGATCAACGGCGTCACCAAGCGCAAGATCGCCCGGCTGAACCCGACCACCGGCGCGCCGATCGCCGCGTTCACCGCCACCGCCAACGCGCGGGCCACCGCGCTCGCGGTCAGCGGCAACGCGGTCTACGTCGGCGGCCAGTTCGCCACCGTGAACGGGGTCAGCCGCAGCGGCCTGGCCGCGCTCAACCCCACCACCGGCGCCGTCGACACCGGCTTCAACCTGCCGCTCACCGGCGGCATCGGCGTCGGCGGCATGCTCACCGTGCAGCAGCTCAAGCTCACCCACGACCGCAGCAAGCTGCTGGTCGTGCACACCGGCCGCCAGATCGCCGGCCAGGACCGCTACGGCGTGGCGCTCATCGGTACGGCGAGCAAGGCGCTGCTGCCGTGGCGTACCCGGCTGTGGGAGGACAACCTCTCCTTCGTCGGCGGCATCCAGCGCGTCTTCGCCGGTGACATCGCGCCGGACGACTCGTACTTCGTGGTCACCAGCGGCTCCGGCGGCGACCGCCCGCCGATCAACGACACCGCCATCGCGTACTCGCTGACCGGAAACGACAACGTCGAGCCGCTCTGGATCTCCCGGCACTTCGACAGCATCTACTCGGTCGCGATCACCGACACCGCCGTCTACGTCGGCGGCCACTTCAGCTGGCAGGAGTCGCCCACGTCGAACGTGCCGTGGCCCGGCCTGGACAACGTCGGCTACGGCACCGGCCAGGGGCTCAGCGGCTACGGCCTCGGCGACCAGGTGGTCCGCCGCGACCACCTCGGCGCGCTCGACCCGCTCACCGGCACCGCGCTGGAGTGGAACCCCGGCTCCAACTCGTACGAGGGCGAGAAGGCGATGCTCGCCACCTCGCGCGGCCTGCTCGTCGGCGGTGACGGCAACGTCAAGGGCGGCAAGACCACCGGCCGGGTGGCCTTCTTCGACCTCTCCAAGGAGCCCAAGCCGGCGGCGCTGGACACCACCATCACCACGCCGATCGAGGGCGCGGTGAAGCCGGCGGGCGAGTCGTTCACGATCAGCGGCCAGGCGCTCGCCCCGGCCGGCGTGGCCCGGGTCCAGCTGGAGATCCAGGACCGCAACAGCGGCAAGTACCTCCAGGCCGACCTGACCACCTGGGGCGCGTTCAAGGCGATCAACACGACCGTGGCCGCGCCGAACGCCACCTCCACCACGTGGAGCCTGCCGGTGACGCTGCCGGCCGGGGTCTACCAGTTGCAGGCCAAGACGTTCGACCGCAACGGGGCCGGCGACACCACCAAGGCGGTCAAGAAGATCGAGGCGTTCCGCTTCGACGACCTGCCGCCGACGACCCGGATCAGCTCGCCGTCGGCCGGCCTGGTCGCCACGCAGACGTTCGTGGCCTCCGGCACCGCAACCGACGACAAGGGCGTCAACTCGCTGATCTACTCGTTCCGCACCCCGGACAACCGGTACCTGCAGGACGACGGGACCGTCGCCGCCGTCTACAACACGTTCCGCGGCGAGCCGGACGTGATCGGCGCGACGTCCACGACCTGGCAGTACGAGGTCACGCTGCCCACCGAGGGACAGTGGAAGATGACCGCCACCGCCGTCGACACGACCGGGCAGAGCGACCTGCGCGGCGACACCCGCGACTGGACCGTCTCCGCGAACGGCGTACCGCCGACAGTGGCGATCACCTCGCCGGTGGCGATGACGCCGCCGGGCAACGCCGTGCCGTTCACCGTCGCGCCCGGCGGTACCGTCACGTTCGCCGGTACGGCACGCGACGACGACGCCCTCAAGTCGGTCGAGATCTACCTGCGCAACAACACCACCCGCGAGGCGCTCGCCAGCGATGGCACGTGGGGCGCCGACTCGGTCGCCGGCTACCACCGGATCTCCCCGACCAACCTCGACGCCGCGACGTTCGACTGGTCGTTCACCACGGTGCCGCTCACCCCGGGCGTCTACGACTTCCGGGTACGGGCGACCGACAAGCTCGGCCTGACCACGTCCAGCACCAACATGGGCCGGCTCACCGTCACCGCCCAGGTGCCCGGCGACGCCTTCCCGAACGGGCTGCTCGGCTTCACCGGCACCAACCAGGACATCGACCAGCTGCACCTGGACCTGGCCGGCACGGCGACCGACGACAAGGGTGTGCGGGCGGTCCGGATCGCGCTGCGCGACCTCGACACCGGCCGGTACGTGCAACCGAACGGCACCATGGCCGCCGCGTTCGCCACGGTCGACGCGACGCTCGCCGCGCCCGGCGCGACCAGCACCGCGTTCACGCTCTCGATCGACCTGCCCACCCGGGGCACGTACAGCGTCGAGGCGTGGGCCGTGGACACCGCCGGTCAGCAGGACAACTCGACGAGCGGCGCGACCGCCCGCTACCTGGTCTACCCGGGTGACACCGACCCGACGCTGGAGCCGAGCATCACGCCGGTCGAGGGTCAGGCGTACACCGGTGGCCGGATCGTGGTCACCGGCCGGGCCGTGGACGACGGCGGGATGCAGAAGGTCGAGGTGCAGATCGGCAACAGCGCCGGGCAGGGCATGAACTCGGCCGGCACGTTCGGCCGGGCAGGCGCGCCGACCAGTTGGCCGTGGATCGCCACGTTCCTCACCAGCCCGGGCTCGCCGGGGTCGAACTTCGCGTACACGTCGCCGGTGATCCCGGCCGGCACGTACACGGTGACGATCCGCGGCATGGACAACCGGGGTCAGTACCAGCAGCCGCCCCGTACCGTCACGGTGACCGTCACCGACTGACCGGACGGCCTCGCGGGCCGGTCCGCGCCGGGTCACCCGGCGCCGGGCCGGCCCGTGCCCGTCTCAGGGCCGGATCAGGCACATCCCGGCGGTGGCCGGCCGGTCCATCGTGGCCAGCGCGTCAGGGGCGGCGTCCAGGTCGATGGTGCGGGTGACCAGCTCGGCCGGGCGCAGCACCCCGGCGGTGACCAGCCGCAGCATCTCCGGGTACGCGTGCGCCGGCATGCCGTGGCTGCCCCGCAGCTCCAGCTCGTACGCGATCACCAGGTCCATCGGCAGCGCGGGCCGGCCCTGCGCGGCGGGCAGCAGCCCGACCTGCACGTGCCGGCCGCGTCGGCGCAGGCCCTCGATCGACGCCACGCAGGTGGCGTGACTGCCGAGCGCGTCCAGCGACAGGTGGGCGCCCCCGCCGGTGGCCTCCCGGACCGCAGCGGCCACCTCGCCGGGACCGCTCAGAGCGCTCGCGTCCACGCACACCGCGGCACCGCTGCGGCGGGCCAGCTCCAGCGCGCCGGGCGACACGTCCACCGCCACCACCCGCGCCCCGCTCGCCGCCGCGACCATGACCGCGGACAGGCCGACGCCGCCGCAGCCGTGCACCGCCACCCACTCGCCCGCCGCCACCCGGCCCTGCGCGACGACGGCCCGGAACGCGGTGGCGAACCGGCAGCCGAGCGCGGCGGCGGCCGCCTCGTCCAGCTCGTCCGGCAGCCGGACCAGGTTGACGTCGGCGTGCCGTACCGCGACCAGCTCGGCGAACGAACCCCAACCGGTGAACCCCGGCTGGGTCTGCCGCTCGCAGACCTGCTGGTCGCCCACGAGACACGACGGGCACCGCCCGCACGCGCAGACGAACGGCGCGGTCACCCGGTCGCCGGGCCGCCACCCGCGTACGTCCGCGCCGGCCGCCACGACGACACCGGCGAACTCGTGCCCCGGTACGTGCGGCACGCGGATGTCCGGGTCGTGGCCCTGCCAGCCGTGCCAGTCACTGCGGCACAGGCCGGTCGCGCCGACCCGGACGACCACGCCGTCCGGCGCCGGCGCCGGGTCGTCCACCTCCCGGACCTCCGGCCGCACCCCGAACCGCTCGAACACCACCCCACGCATACCCCCGATCCTCACACCCGCCCGCCCCACCTCCCACCCCACCCTCGCCCTCGCCCTTCCACCCTCACCCGCTCCCACACCCGCTCCCCGCGATCTTGCACTTGCGGCCCTGTTGATGTCGCAGATGTCCCATCTGACCGGGCAGAAAGTGCAAGATCGTCGACGAGGGGCCGGGGTCCAGCCGCCTCTCTCACCTGATGGGAGCGGGCCCCCCTCGCGCCGGTGATCAAGGAGTTTGTGTCCTCAGCAGGCGATGTCCGCCCGCAAACTCCTTGATCACCGGGCACAGGGGGAGGGAGAGGGGGCTACAGGCGGCGGCCCTGGGAGGTGCGGGCGGTGATGCCGTCCAGGGGGGTTCCCGGGGTGAGGGTCTTCGGGTCGAACCAGAAGATCACCACCTGGGGGTCTTCGCTCCAGCGGACCAGCCTCGCCTCGACCTGCCGGCCGTCGACAGTCCCGACGATGCGGGCCGCCGGGCCGACGAAGTAGCCGAACGTGGGGATCGTCGTGTCGGTGGGCGCCCGCTGCTGGTCGTACCCGATCTCGTGGAAGCCCGGCCGGCGGTCGCTGCCGGTCACGTCGTTCACCAGGAAGTCGGAGGTCAGGCGGCCGTCCGGCGCGCGCCGCCCGGCGACCAGGCCGATCGTCACGCGCGGCAGCTCCGGCACGTCGACCGGGACCATGAAGAACACGCGCGCGTCGGCGCCGTACCGGATGCCGCTGTCCACGACCGTTCCGAGCGGTTGCGGCGGCGCCTTGGTCGGGGCCGGCGCGGCGGTCGGCGTGGGCGGCGGCGGGCCGGGCGACACGGTGGCGACCGG
>NZ_JBXUOV010000248.1:0-6430 GCF_057196585.1 Micromonospora sp. ATLC20 | reverse complement strand
GGTTCGGCTCCCAGCCGCCCGGCTGTGCCGCCTCGGCCGGGTTCGCGGCGCGCCCGGCGGCCCAGCCGCCCGAGCGGTCCGGGTCCTCGGTGCGGGCCGGCTCGTCCCAGCCGCCGGACCGGTTCTCGGCCTGCGGGGCGGGCCAGCCGCCGGAACGCTGTCCCTCGTCGTGCTGCGGCCCGCCGGTCGCGCGCCAGCCGCCGCTGTCCTCGGCCGAGCAGTTGTCCTGATCGGACTGCTCCGGAGTGGACCAGGCGTTGTCCGGCCGGGTGGCGCCGGGCACCGAGACGGCTGCGGCGGCCCGGGCGGGCGGGTCGGCCGGCGGCCAGGTGGCGCCGGTCTGCTGACCCGGCGCCCAGGCCGGCTGGCTCTCCCGCGGGGTCCAGCCGCCCGAGCGGCTCGGGTCGTCGGACGCGGCGGGCTGCTCGTCGCGCGGGGTCCAGCCGCCCGAGCGGTTCGGGTCGTCCTGCTGCTGCTGCGCGGCGGCCCAGCCACCGGCGCGACCGGAGGCGTCCTCGTGCTGCCCGCCGGTGGGCGCGAAGCCGCCGGAGCGGTGCGGGTCGTCCGCGGGGGCGGGCGTGACCCAGGTCTCGTTCGGCACGGTGGCCGGTGCGGGCACGTAACCGGTGTCGCGGGCGGCCGGGTCACCGGACGGCGACCAGCCCTGCTGCTGCTCGCCTGCGTTCCACCCCTGGCGGTTCTGCTCGGCGGCGGCCCAGGGGGCCTGCGACGGCTCGGCCGGGCTGCCCGGCGGCGTGGCGGACCAGGCGGGCGGCGCCTGCTCGGCGCCGCGATCAGGGCCGGGCTGCTCCTGGTTGCCCCAGGCGGGGCCACCGGAACCGGACCAGGCGGGGTTGCCCTGGTCGTTGCCGCCCCAGGCGGGCTGCGGGACCTGGGCGGTCGCCCGCCCGGTCACCGGCTGCCCGGCGGGCGGGGCCCATGCGGGTGGCTGGTCGTCGTTCGCGGCCCAGGCCGGGGCCGGCTGCGCGGGCCGACCGGCCGGCGGGGGCGGTGCCCAGCCGAGGTCGGGTGCGCCGTTGTACCCGTTGTCCTGCTGCGCCGGCTGATCGCCGTACGGCACCGGTCCGCCGGTGCCCGGCGACACCTCGCCCGGCTCCTGGCCGGGGCGGTGCGGAGCCTCGGACGTCATGGGTGCGCCTCCTCCATCACAGGTCGGCCGCCGATGCCGGTCGGGAAAACCGTCGGCACGACTACCGGCGTCGCCGGCGGGTACCGGCCGTGCGGGCTCCCCGCACCGTATCCGGTGGTCGCCCGAGGCCGCTCGGGGGAGCATCAGCGGTCACCGAAAGTCACCGGACGACGTCGATGGGTTTCGCTGTCTCGTATCCGTCCGGAGTCAGCCGGTTGGCGACCGTGCCAACCGTACCGGGCGGTGAAGCGAGGTGGAATCCCGGTGCCGACCGATACCGGTACGCCGAAGACCCGCCCGGAGTCGGGCGGGTCTTCGGACTGGAGGAGGTGAGAAAGGTCTGTGGCGTCAGCTCATGTGACGCTGGGCGATGGCGAGAAGCTCCTCGCGGACCGCGGGCGAGTTGGCGGAACGCAGCGCGTGCTCGATGGCGCGGGCGCGGCGGTTGGCGTCGCGGCGGGTGCGGATTCGCTCGATCATGCTCATCTTGGGTCTCTCCTCCTGGCTATTCGGTTGTCAGCCCCTTGATGTCTCTATTTAAGCGCACCGGGCCCGTCATCGCCATCGATTACTAGGTGAGCTGAACCACGTACCTACGGATCGTAGGTCCACCCACCCCTCGGTCCTATGATTCCGTTCCCAAAACGGTTACGGCCGGTGTGCCGGGCGTTCACCCTCGGCACACCGGCCGTAACCGGAGCGGTGGTTCGTCAGGTCCAGGCGAGCAGCGCCGCCTCCGGGTCGGCCAGGAAGTCCCCGATGTCGCGGAGGAACTTCGAGCCCAGCTCACCGTCGATGATCCGGTGGTCGAAGGACAGGCCCAGCGTGGTCACCAGGCGCGGCTTCACCTTGCCCTTGTGCACCCAGGGCTGCTCCCGTACCGCGCCGAAGGCGAGGATCGCCGACTCACCCGGGGGCAGGATCGGCGTACCGGTGTCGACGCCGAAGACGCCGACGTTGGTGATGGTGAGCGTGCCGCCGGACATGTCCGCCGGGGACGTCTTGCCCGACTTCGCGGTCTGCACGAGTTCCGTCATCGCGTCCGCCAGCTCGCGCAGCGAGAGCCGCCCGGCGTCCTTGATGTTCGGCACGATCAGGCCGCGCTCGGTGGCCGCCGCGATGCCGAGGTTGACGTACTCCTTCACCACGATCTCGTCGCCGGCCCAGGTCGAGTTGACCATCGGGTGCCGCTTGACCGCCAGGAGCACCGCCTTGGCGACCAGCAGCAGCGGCGAGACGCGTACGTCCCGCCACTCGCGCCGGTCGCGCAGCCGGTCCAGCGCCTTCATCGCCCGGGTCACGTCTACGGTCAGGAACTCCGTCACGTGCGGGGCGGTGAACGCCGAGCGGGCCATGTTCTCCGCGGTGAGCTTGCGTACCCCCTTGACCGGGATGCGCTGCTCGCGGTCCGCGCCGAAGCTCGCGGCCGACGCGGCCGGTGCCGCGACCGTCAGCGGCTCGGCCGCCGCCGGAGTCGCGCTCGCCGCCCGCTGTACGTCCTCACGGGTGATCGAGCCGAGCGGACCCGAGCCGGTGAGCGTGGCCAGGTCGATGCCGAGATCCTTTGCCAGCTTGCGGACCGGCGGCTTGGCGAGCACCGGACCGGAGACCCGGCCGTTGCCGTTGACCGCCGCCGCGGGAGCGGGCGCCACCGGCGCGGGGACGACAGGCGCGGGTGCCACCGGGGCGGCGGCCTGAGCCGGTGCCGCAGCCGGCGCGTCGCCCCCCTTGCGGGGGCGGCGCTTGGCCGGGGCGTTGCGCGGGCCGTAGCCGACCAGCACGGCGGTACGCCCACCCGGGGCCACACCACCGATCAGGCCCGGCTCGACCATGCCCTCGGCGGGCGCGACCTGGACCGCGGCGAGCGACGCCGCAGACGGTGCGGGCAGGTCCGACGCGGGGGTCGCGGTCGTCGACTCCTCGATCGGCCCGGCGTTCGGGTCGGTGTCGATCGCGATGATCGGCACGCCGACCTCGACCGTCGACCCCTCCGGGTGGAAGATCGCCTGCACCCGGCCGGCCCACTTCGCCGGGATCTCGACCGCCGCCTTGGCGGTCTCCACCTCGACGATCGGCTGGTTCAGCTCGATGTCGTCGCCGACCTTGACCAGCCAGGCGAGGATCTCGCCCTCGGTCAGGCCCTCGCCCAGGTCGGGAAGGTTGAACTCCTTGATCCGGGACATGCCGCTCACCAGCCGAACGTGCGGTCGACGGCGTCGAGCACCCGGTCCAGGTCGGGCAGGTACTCCTCCTCCACCCGGGCGGCCGGGTAGGGGGTGTCGAAGCCGGTCACCCGCAGCACCGGGGACTCCAGGGAGTAGAAGCACTCCTCGGTGATCCGGGCCGCGATCTCCGACCCGAGACCCAGGTTGCCCGGGGCCTCGTGCACGACCACGCAGCGGCCGGTGCGCCGCACCGACTCGTACGCGGCGGTCAGGTCCAGCGGCGAGATCGTGCGCAGGTCGATGACCTCCAGCTCGCGGCCGTCCTCGGCGGCGGCGGTGGCCGCGTCGAGCGCGGTGCGGACCATCGGGCCGTACGCCAGCACCGTCGCGTCGGTGCCGGGCCGCGCGACCCGGGCCGAGTGCAGCGGGTACGCGTCGGCGATCGGCGCGTCCAGGTCCACCGGACCCTTCTCCCAGTAGCGCCGCTTCGGCTCCAGGAACACGATCGGGTCGTCCGAGGCGATGGCCTGCTGGATCATCACGTACGCGTCCTGCGGGTTCGCGCAGCTCACCACCTTGAGACCGGCGGTGTGCGCGAAGTACGCCTCGGGCGACTCGGAGTGGTGCTCGACCGCCCCGATGCCGCCGCCGAACGGGATGCGGATGACCATCGGGATCCGCACCTTGCCCTGCGAGCGGTAGTGCATCTTCGCCACCTGCGACACGATCTGGTCGTACGCGGGGTAGACGAAGCCGTCGAACTGGATCTCGCAGACCGGCCGGAAGCCGCGGATGGCCAGGCCGACGGCGGTGCCGATGATGCCGGACTCGGCCAGCGGGGTGTCGATCACGCGCTGGTCGCCGAAGTCCTTCTGGAGACCGTCGGTGATCCGGAACACGCCGCCGAGCTTGCCGACGTCCTCGCCCATGATGACGACCTTCGGGTCGTTCTCCAGGGCCCGCCGCAGGCCGGTGTTGAGCGCCTTGCCGAGGGTGAGCGTCTCCGTGGCCATCAGTGCGCGCTCCCCTCGAAGGACTCCATGTACTGCGTGAACCGGGCCCGCTGCTCGTCCAGTTCGGGAGAGCCGTTGGGGTAGACGTGGTCGAACATGGTCACCGGCTGCGGGTCGGGCATGGCGAGCACGCGCTCGCGCAGGTGCACCGACTCGGTGCGGGCCTGCTCGTCGACAGCGGTGAAGAACGACTCGTCGGCGATCTTCTGCTTGGTCAGGAACGCCTTCATCCGGGCGATCGGGTCCTTCGCCTGCCACGCCTCGACCTCGCTGGCGATGCGGTAGCGGGTCGGGTCGTCGGAGGTGGTGTGCGCGCCCATCCGGTAGGTGTACGCCTCGATCAGGCTCGGGCCCTGGCCGTTGCGCGCGTTGTCCAGCGCGTGCCGGGTCACCGCGTACGACGCGAGCACGTCGTTGCCGTCCACCCGGACACCCGGGAAGCCGAACCCGCCGGCCCGCCGGTACAGCGGCACGCGGGTCTGCCGCTCCAGCGGCTCGGAGATGGCGTACTGGTTGTTCTGGCAGAAGAACACCAGCGGGGCGTTGAAGACGCTGGCCCAGACGAACGACTCGTTGACGTCGCCCTGGCTGGTGGCGCCGTCGCCGAAGTAGGCGATGACCGCCTCGCCGTCCTCGCCGCCGGTCTTGCCGTCCATGGCGACACCCATGGCGTACCCGGTCGCGTGCAGGGTCTGCGCCCCGATCACGATCGTGTACATGTTGAACTTGAACTCGTTCGGGTCCCAGCCGCCCTGGTCGACGCCGCGGAACAGGCCCAGCGGCATGATCGGGTCGATGCCGCGGCAGTAGAGCACGCCGTGCTCGCGGTAGGTCGGGAAGGCCATGTCCTGCGTACGCAGCGCCCGGCCGGAGCCGACCTGCGCGGCCTCCTGGCCCAGCAGACTTGCCCACAGTCCCAGCTCGCCCTGGCGCTGCAGAGCGGTGGCCTCGGCGTCCAGCTTGCGGACCAGCACGAGGTCGCGGTACAGCCCGCGGTACTCCTCGTCGGTGAAGTCGACGCGGTACTCGGTCCCGTCCGGGCCGAGCGCGCTCTCGATCCGCTCACCCTCGGGGGTCAGCAGTTGTACGAGTTCCGGTTCACCGGTCGCGGCGGCGCGTCTGGTTCGGGGTGCGGCCCGCTTGCTGCGGGTGGCGGCCCCGGGGTCGCCCTTTGCCATCCGTCTCTCCCTGTCTGTCTGCGCCGGCGCCGGGGGTTACCCGAGCCGAGCACCTCGTGCGCCCGCCCGGCTGGTGCCGGGTCGGTCCCTGGCGACCGCGCCTGACCCCGGTAGGGGTTGCCGCGCGGCGTGAGCCGGAGTCGGTCGGGGACAGACCCAGGCCCGGGAGCGCCGGCGCCGTTCCGCACCAGCCGCGGGGTACGCGGAGGTGGCGGCTGCGTTGCCGTCGTGTCTGAATGATTGCAGAGGAGGTGAGCGGGCCCACAGTATGGCCTCCCTCGCCGGTGAGGTTCGATCGGGTTCACGACGGATAAGCGCTTTTGTCCGCAGTGGTGGGTGCGGCCGACGCACAAAATGTGTGTCGACACGCGGTTGCGGCTGGTGAACTGAGCGTCACTGGGTCAAGCTTGCGGTGAGCTGTTGCGCGGCATTTGTCCGAATATCCGCGCGTGCTCTTCGTCCATCCGTGCGTGAGGAGTGTGCCGGTGTCCGAACCAGAGGGTCCACCAGGTACGCCCTTCCTCGGCCGGCACCGGGCACTGCCCGCCTCCCCGTACCGCCGGGTCGTGGGCGCCCACCGCGCCACCGGGACCGGCGGTCCCAGCCGCGGCTACCTGCTCACCGTGGCGTTGCTCGCCGGCACCGCGTCGATGCCGATCCTCGCCGCGATCAGCACCGGATCCGCCACCGTCGGCAACAGTGCCCTGCCCGACACCAGCACCCCGTTCCTGCCGACCCCCTCGGTCGGCCCGGTGGTCATCCCGATGCCCCAGGGCACCCAGGCCCCGGCGCCGTCCACGGCCACGCCCGCCGTCGACGTGACCTCGGTGCCCCCGGCGCGACCGGTGCTCCCGGCGGCGCCGGTCCTGCCCGACGACAGCGACCTCGGCTCCCGGCACCGGTCCCGCCCGGTCGCCGCGCCCC
>NZ_JBXUOV010000247.1:0-6464 GCF_057196585.1 Micromonospora sp. ATLC20 | reverse complement strand
GGGGCGACGCCCCCCCCCCCCCGGCGCCCGGCCGCCCCCCCGCGCGCCCGCCGCGCCGGGGGGGGGCCCCGCGCCCGCCCGCCGGCCCCCCCCACGGGTGCGGGTCAGTGGCTCAGCGCGATCCGTACCGCCAGGACGATCAGGATCAGCCCGGTCAGCCGCTCGATCACCAGCAGCACCGACGGCCGGGTCAGCCACGGTTGCAACCGGTCGATGAGCAGGATGTAGCAGGCCCACCAGAGCACCGCGAGGCCGATGAACGTGGCGGCCAGCACCGCCGTGCGGGCCGCCGCGCCGTCGCCGGGCTTGACGAACTGCGGCACGAACGAGACGTAGAAGACGACCACCTTGACGTTCAGCAGCTGGCTGGTGACGCCCATGACGAACGAGCGGCGGGCCACGTGCGGCTCGTCGGCGGCCACCGTCTCCGGCGCGGCGGCCGGGCCGGTGTCCGCGTCCGGCCCGGAGCCGCCTACGCCCACCGGGACCGGCTGCGTGGCCGGTGCCGTCGCCCGTCGCGGCCGGGTGGCCCAGAGGATGGTGCCGCCCAGGTAGAGCAGGTACAGCGCACCGGCGACGCGCAGCACCGTGTAGAGCGCCGGCGACGACACCAGCAGGGCGGACAGGCCGGCCGTGGCGAGCGAGGCGTGCACCAGCGCGGCGGCGAACAGCCCGGCCAGCACCACGAACCCGGCCCGCCGCCCGTACCGCACGGTCTGCCGGGTGACCAGGGCGAAGTCGACGCCCGGCACGATGATGATGAGCAGGCTCGCCGCGACGAAGCTGACGATCTGGATGTCAGACACGCTGCTCCTCCCTCGCCTCGGCGCGGGCCGGGACGGCCTCCTCGATCACCGAGACGCCGCTGTCGCGGTGCGGCCCGTGCCGGCGCCACTGCTCGCGCAGCCGGATCCGGCCGTCCGGCAGCAGCTCGGGCCGCGACTCGCACTCGCCGACGACGATGCTGCCGTCGGTGAGCACCTCCACGTACGCGAATCGCACCACGCCCTGCGCGTCGCAGGTGCCGGCGAGCCGGCCGTGCCGTACCGGGCCGCCGGAGATCTCCGCCCAGACCAGGTCGCCGCGCTGGTGGTAGTGCCCCCGCAGCGGGTCGGCGTCACCGGCGTGGTCGACGGAGACGAAGACCCGGTCGTCGTAGTCGAACGACGTCATCGCGTTCACGCCCATCGGGTGCTCAGGTAGTCGTCGCGGAACCGGCAGACCGTGCGGCCGGCGATCGAGTTGAGGATCATCGCGCTGCGGATCGGCAGGATGCTCAGGTTGGAGTCGACGAGCCCCTGCACGTACCGCCCCCGGTTCAGCACGAAGATCTTGTGGTCGTCGGCGTGCTTCCACCGGATCGAGTAGTCCGACTCGATGACCGGCTCACCGCGCTCGTCCAGGTCGATCAGCGCGGTCAGCTCCGGGTCGAAGGGCAGCGGCGCCTGCCGGCGTCCCGCCGCGACGACGAGGTTCACCGCCCGGTGCCGTTCCTCGCCGCTGCCGGCGGTCAGGCACTCCAGCTCGACCTCCCCGTCGAGCTGCCGGGCGCCGGTCACGGTACGGCTCGGCATGATCGTCACCGGGAACCGGCCGGTACGCAGCCGCTCCTCGTAGTTGTGCTGGTAGATGCCGCGCAACGTGCCCGGGGAGATCCCGTCGCTGGTCAGGATCTGACCGGAGACGAGACGTTCCCGCACGTCCCGGGACAGGTTGAGGAACGCCTCCTGGTAGGCGGGCCGGTACAGGTCGTTCGCCGACGGGGAGTCCTCCAGCGGGGCGAACCACGACCGCCGTCCGATCCACCTGATGTCGCGGCACCCGCGGGCGAGCAGCGCCGCGACGCACTCCGCGCTGGTCTGTCCGCTGCCGATCACGATCCACGGCAGGTCCGGTTCGTCCGGCACCGTGGCGAGGCGCTGGTGCAGCTCGTCGGCGACGAACAGGTGCCGCGGGTCGAGGGCGTCCAGGAACTCCGGTACGAAGGGGACGGTTCCGCTGCCGAGCACCAGGTGCCGGGAGCGGGCGACCTCCGCACCGCCGCTGCGGCTGACCAGCGCGCCGTCGAACTCGACCCGGTCGACGCGGGTGCCGTACGTGATGCGCGGCAGCCGGCCCGCCGCCCACACCAGGTACTGCTGGTACTCGATCCGGGGGATGGTGTCGAACCCGGCGCCCAGCAGGGCGTACACCCGGCCGGTGGTGACCAGGTAGTTGAGGAACGACAGCGGGTGGGTCGGGTCGTAGAGCGAGACCAGGTCCTTGACCCAGCCGGTCTGCATGCGGACGCCGCTGTGCAGCATCCCGTCGTGCCAGCCCGGCCGGTCGCGGGCCTCGAACAGCGCGATGTCGTGCGGCGCGAGGGTGTCGTACATCGCCGCGAGGCTGAGGTTCGCCGGCCCGGCGCCGATTCCCACTGTGTGAAAGGTCTGCGTCATCAGTCTTCCTCTGTCTGGCCGTGGGGGACAGGGATAGCGGTTCGGGTGTTCAGCAGGGCGGTGGCGGCGAGCCGGCTGGCGGCCAGGACGGTCTTGGCGGCGCCGCCGCTGCCGCCGGTGAAGGTGTGCACCGCGCCGGACACGTGGCGCAGGGCCAGACCGGCGGGTTCGCTGTAGCAGTCGGCGGCGCTCACCGGCGGGCCGGCCGGTCGCGGGTCCAGGCCGGGCAGCCGCCGCGCCGCCACGGTCAGGACCCGTGCCGCCAGCGCGGCGTCCGGCTCCGGGGCCGGTGGGTCGACGTCCCACCGGTCGCTGGGCAGACCGAGCAGCACCCGCCCCGGACCGGCCGGCCGGCCGTAGAGGCCGCTGGACTCGTCCACGAAGCACGGCAGATCGGCGCGGCCGGTGACGTGGTGGGCGTACTGGATGTGCTTGGTGCGCAGCGAGGCCGGCAACCCGGCGGCGCGCAGCAGGCGCGGCGTCCAGGCCCCGGCGGCCACGACGACGAGGTCGCCGGTGAGCCGGCGGCCGTCGCGCAGCTCGACCACGCGGTCGTCGAGGCGGGCCACCGGTGTGCTCTCGGTCCGGCCGAGGCCACGCAGGACGGTCCGGCGCAGCCGGTCCGGGTCGAGGTAGCCGGCCCGGTCCTCCCAGATCCCCACCGTGCCGTCCGGGAGTCCGGCGAAGCCGAACCGGTCGGCGACCTCGTCCCGGGTGAGCACCTCGGCGCCGTCCACGCCGGCCGCCGCCCCGGCGTCGAGCAGGTAGAGCGAGCCGGTCCGCCGCCACCCGGCGGCTCTCGCGAGCGACGGATCGGCCAGCAGTTCGGCGAGGCTCGCGGCGGCGAGGGACCGGCCTGCCGGATCGGGCTCGAAGGCCCGCACCATCCCGCCGGACGCGGCCGTCGCGTCGGCGGGCCGCCCGTCCGGACCACAGTCGTGCGGACCGATCAGGACCGCGTCGGCGCCCGCGTCCCGCAGCCGCCGGGCGAGCAGGACGCCGCTGAGGCCCGCGCCGACGACGAGCACGCGCGGCTCACCCATCCGAACCCGCCGGTTCCGCGCCGCCGACGACGCCGAGCAGGCGGGCCGCCCGCTCCGGCCGACCGGGGTACGCGGCCAGCGCCGCCCGGACCGCGGTGGCCGGATCGAAGTGCTCCGGCCGCAGCGCCTGCTCACCGCGCGTCAGTTCGGTGTCGGCGAGCACGCCGTCCAGCCCGGCGGTGGTGCCGGCGAGGGTCGCGGCGTACCGGGCGGCGAACGCCTCGTAGGCCTCCGGCCGGAAGTCCGACTCGTAGCTGTCCGGCCGGTCCCAGCTCAGGAACGCCCGGACCACCGCCGGGTCCTCGGTGGACAGGAACTCGTGCGCCCAGATCGCGTGCTCGCGGCTGGTGGAGAACTTGGCGCCGGTGAGGCGGTAGAACTCGTTGACGACCAGACCGGTCGGCCGGTCGGGCAGCCCGGCGGCCAGGTGCAGGGCCGGGATGAGCAGCGCGTAGTAGAACGCGTTGTCGACCCCGAGGAAGATCCACTGCTCGTCCACGTCCCGCCACGCGTCCAGGTACCCGGCCAGCGTGTCCGCGTCCGGCCGCAGGTGGCGGGCGGGCAGCAGCAGGTTGGCCAGGGCCATCTCGGCCCAGACGTCGATGCGCAGGCCGTCGTCCCACTCGATGCCCCAGTCCGTCGGGTACGCCAGCGGCACCTCCGGCAGCCCGCCGTCGAGGTACGACGCGACGAGACGCCGCAGCCGGGGCGGCAGCACCGCGCGGGACCAGAACTCGGCGAGTCGTTCCCGGTGGTCGTCGAGCCGGAGCACCGGGACCGTGTGGGTGACCGGTTCGGGTGCCGCGTCGCAGCAGGTCGACCGCGCGCCGACGAGGTTCGCGGCGGTGCAGAAGCCGCCGCAGCCCTCGCAGGTGCCGCCGTTCGCGCCGGCGCCGCAGGCCGGGCAGCGCCCGGCGACCCGGACGTGGTGCAGGGTCCGGCGGCACGTCGCGCAGGCGCGCAGCGACACCGGGGCGACCTCCACCACCTTCGCCTCCACCAGTTCGGTGAGCAGGCGCGCCACCGCCCGGCGGTAGCCGGCGTCGGCCAGCGGGTCGGCCATGACGTCGTACCGGATGCGGGCGGCGCGCAGCGCGGCGTGGATCGACGACCCGTATCGGGCGACGGTGTCCGCGGGGGTCTCGCCCAGCGCCTGCGCCCGGGCGAGCACGTAGTTCTGGTGCGCGTCCAGCCCGCACTGGGTCACCACCGGCCGGCCGGCGGCGCGCAGCGCGCGGGCCGCGATGTCCCCGGCGACGTACGGACCGCTGAGGTGCCCGAGGTGCAGCGGCCCGTTCGGCGTCGGTGGTGGCGTCACCACCAGCACCGCGCCGGTGGCGGCGTCAGTCACGGCCGGTCCCGGCGTCCGCACCGGCCTGCGCCGAGTCGCCGGGCCGGGGCATCCAGTAGATGCTGAGGATGGTGAGCGGCTGCTCCGGCGAGGGGTTGTGGATGACGTGGCTCTGCTCGGGTTCGAGCAGGATCACGCCGCCGGTCGGCACCTCGACCTTCTCGCCACCCGCCTCGTAGATGGCCGTGCCGCGGGTCACCACGGCGAACTCGACCTCCGGGTGGATGTCCTCGCTGCTGCTGCCACCGGGCGGGATTACGCACCACATGGCGTCGAACGGCAACGGGCCGAGATCGCGGTACTGCGTCCAGCGGCCGATCCGGATGCCGTACTCGTCGGTGAGTTCGGCGGTGTCGCTGACGTACCTTCGCATGTTCGTCCTCCTGGTCGGCGCGCTGCCCTCCGGGCCCGCGCCGGACGGATCTGAGGTTTGCGGAGAGTGACCGGAAGTGCTGCTTCTGCGACGCTGCACCGATGCCGGGAAGGGCCCGTCTCGTCGACCGTCGATTCGACTCCGGTCGATAGCGTCGGACCCACTGTGGACTTAACCTCGTCTGGCCAACAGGAGCTTCACCGGCAGATCACCGGCAATGTGGCCGCTGACTGCCCGCTCAGTGGCCGCGGCATCGGTGGTCCACCGTCACGAATCCACCAGAACCGGTACGGAGACGACGCTGTGATCGGCTACATGGATACGTTGGGTCATGAGATCGCTACCGCACGGCGAATGGCCAACCTGACCCAGGAGGAGTTGGCCGCCCGCACCGGACTGAGCGTCCGGAGCATCCGCAACCTGGAGTCGTCGCGGGTGACCCGTCCGCGGCCCGCGACCGTCCGGCTGCTCCGCGAGGTCCTCGGCCTGCCCGCCCACCCGGCGGCCGCGGCCCGGATCCGCCCCATGCAGCTGCCGCTGGAGATTCCCGGCTTCACCGGCCGTTCGGCACAACTGCGGCAACTCGACCGGCTGCTCGACGGCGGGCCGCGGCGGATGTCGAGCGTGGTGGTGTGCGTCCTGTCCGGCCGGTCCGGCATCGGCAAGACGGCGCTGGCGCTGCGCTGGGCGCACCGGTCGGCCGCCCGGTTCGCCGACGGGGTGCTGCACGTCCAGCTCGGCGGCAGCGACCCGGTACGGCCGGCGGTGGCGCCGGCCGAGGCGCTCGGCGGCCTGATCGAGGCGCTCGACGTACCCGGTGGGGTCCCGTGCGGACCGGCGGCGCGCACCGGGCTCTACCGCAGCGCGCTCGCCGGGCGCCGGATGCTCATCGTGCTCGACGACGCCCGCGACGCCGACCAGGTGCGGCCGCTGCTGCCCGGCGTACCCGGCTGCATGGTTGTCGTGACCAGCCGCAAGCGCCTCACCGGCCTGGTCGTCGGTGAGGCCGCGTGCCCGGTGGTGGTCGACGAGCTGGCCGCCGGCGAGGCGTGGGACCTGCTGGCGGCGCGCCTCGGCGAGCGTCGCCTCACCGCCGAGCGTGCGGCGGTACGGGAGATCATCGCGCACTGCGCCGGTGTGCCCCGGGCGCTCGCCGTGGTGGCCGCCCGGGCGGCCGTCCAGCCCCGGCTGCCGCTGGCGGAGGTGGCCCGCCAGCTCCGGTGACGGACCGGGTGCCGCCCGTCAGCCCTGGTCGGGGC
>NZ_JBXUOV010000246.1:0-6481 GCF_057196585.1 Micromonospora sp. ATLC20 | reverse complement strand
GGCGAAGCCCGGGCGGCCGCCGAAGCAGCGCCGGGGCAAGGCCGGTCCGCCTGTCGCACCGCCGCCGGGCTGGCAGCAGCCGCCGAAGCGGACCCGCCGCCGGCGCCGCTGGCCCTGGGTGCTGCTGCTCTCCGTCGCCTGCTGCTGCGGGCTCCCGCTCTGGTGGTTCCAGCCGATCTCCACCCAGTACCCGGCCAGCGCCACCCTCCCGGACCAGATCGACTCGATGCGGCTACGTCAGGACGACAGCAGCCGGGCCGCCGCCGAGGAGCTGAAGTCCCGGGTACGCGAGTCGAACCTGCTGGCCGAGGACACGTTCGCCGGCATCTACAGCACGAGCGACGGCAAGCGGGTGACGTTGTTCGGCACCACCGGGCTGCGGTTCAGCCCGGAGTCGGACGCCAAGTCGGAGATCGAACGTCTCGCCGGGGACTACGCCCTGCAGGAGTCGGTGGTGGTGGACACCGGCGTACGGGGACGCCACGAGCGCTGCGCCGTCGGCCGCGCGGACGGCGACTCGGTGGTGGTCTGCGTCTCGGCCGACCACGGCAGCCTCACCACCGGCGTGTTCACCCGGCTGTCGGTGGACGACAGCGGGCGGCTGCTGAACGACCTGCGCCAGCGCGTGGTGGTGCCGAAGTCCTGACCGCTCAGGCGGTCTGCTCGCCGCCGGCCTGGTCGGCGCGCTTCGGGGCGTAGCGCGGGACGTACTCCTGCCCGCTGAGCTTCTGGATCTCGGCCATCATCTCGTCGGTCATCGTGCGCAGCGACGTGCGGTCGTCGGGACGGCCGGTGAAGTCCAGCGGCTTGCCGAACTTCATAGTGATCTTGGCGCGGCCCGGTCGCGGGATCCGCGTACCGATGGGCTGGGCCTTGTCGGTGCCGGTCACGCCGACCGGGATGATCGGCACACCGGCGGCGATGGCCAGCCGGACGGTGCCGGTACGCCCGCGGTAGAGCCGCCCGTCCGGGGAGCGGGTGCCCTCCGGGTAGACGGCGACCAGGTCGCCGGCCTTGAGCACCGGGATCGCCGCGTCGAACGCGGTCAGCGCCGCCCGGCCACCGGCCCGCTCGACCGGGATCGCGCCCAGGCCGGTGAGCACGAACTTGGAGAAGCCGCCCTTGAGGCCGGTGCCCTTGAAGTACTCCGACTTGGCCCAGAACGCCAGGTGCCGGGGCACCACGGTGCCGAGGAGCAGCTCGTCGGCGACGGAGAGGTGGTTGCTGGCGAAGATCGCGCCGCCGGTCGCCGGGATGTGCTCCAAACCCTCCACGTGCGGACGGAAGGCCAACCGGAGCGCGGGCGCCACGGTGAGCTTGCCGATGGTGTAGAGCAGGGGCACGGGTCCTCCGGCGGTCGTACGTGAAACAGGCGCTGTCACGGTAGCCGACGCGGCCGTCCGCCACCGAGCGGGTGGCCCGCAGTCCACTCGCTGGGTGCGGGCCCTCCTCCACCCGAGAGGGTGCAGGAGGGCCCGCACCGCTCACACCTTGCGGACCGTCACCGTCACGCGCTCGCCCTCGCCGGCCTCGCCGGAGAAGCCGTCGAGGCCCTCGGCGAAGTCGATGCTGTCGGCGAGCACCTCCCGGGCCACGAACCCGGTGTACGCGGCGACCGCCGCGCGCACCTCCTCGGACGCCGAGACCGCCACCGTGATCCGGTCGGAGATGTCCAGATCGGCGTCGCGGCGGGCCTGCTGCACGACCCGGACCACGTCCCGGGCCAGCCCCTCGGCGGCGAGTTCCGGCGTGACCTCGGTGTCCAGCACGACCACTCCCTCACCGCCTGGTAGCGGCGCGGAGTGCTCGGCGTCGGCGGCGACCAGGCGCAGCTCGTACTCGCCCTCGGCCAGCGTGACCCCGGCGGCGACCGGGGCGCCGTCGCGCAGCTCCCACTCCCCCGCCTTGACCGCCTTGATGACCTGCTGGACGGCCTTGCCGACGCGCGGGCCGAGCGCCCGCGGCACCACGGTGAGCACCTGCTGGCAGTACGCGGACACCTCGTCGGTGAGCACGACCTCCTTGACGTTGACCTCGTCGGCGACCAGGTCGGCGAAGGGCCGCAGCTGGGCGGCGACGGGCGACGCCACGGTGAGCGTCGCCAGCGGCAGCCGTACCCGCAGGCCCTTGGCCTTGCGCAGCGACAGCGCCGCCGAGGCGACCGCCCGGACGTTGTCCATCGCGGAGACCAGCTCGTGGTCGGCCGGGAACTCGTCCGCCTGCGGCCAGTCGGTGAGGTGCACCGACCGCTCGCCGGTCAGCCCGCGCCAGATCTCCTCGGCGGTCAGCGGCGCCAGCGGTGCCACCACCCGGCAGAGCGTCTCCAGCACGGTCCACAGCGTGTCGAACGCGTCCGCGTCGCCGGCCCAGAACCGGTCCCGGGACCGGCGCACGTACCAGTTGGTCAGCGCGTCCAGGTAGGACCGCACGGTGGCGCAGGCGCCGGAGATGTCGTACGCGTCCATCTGCGCGCCGACGGTCGCGACCAGCTCGTTCGTCTTCGCCAGCACGTACCGGTCGAGCACGTTCGCCGAGTCGGTACGACGACGCGCGGTGTAGCCGTCGGCGTTGGCGTAGAGCGAGAAGAAGTACCAGACGTTCCACAGCGGCAGCAGCACCTGGCGCACCGCGTCTCGGATGCCCGACTCGGTGACCGCCATGTCGCCGCCGCGCAACACCGGCGAGGACATCAGCATCCACCGCATCGCGTCCGACCCGTAGGAGTCGAACACGTGGTAGACGTCCGGGTAGTTGCGCAGGCTCTTGGACATCTTGCGGCCGTCCGAGCCGAGCAGGATGCCGTGGCTCAGGCAGTTGCGGAACGCCGGCCTGTCGAACAGCGCGGTGGCCAGTACGTGCATGGTGTAGAACCAGCCGCGGGTCTGCCCGATGTACTCGACGATGAAGTCACCCGGGTAGTGGTGCTCGAACCACTCGCGGTTCTCGAACGGGTAGTGCACCTGGGCGAACGGCATCGAGCCGGACTCGAACCAGCAGTCCAGCACCTCCGGCACCCGGCGCATCATCGACTTGCCCGTCGGGTCGTCCGGGTTGGGGCGGACCAGGTCGTCCACCGCCGGCCGGTGCAGGTCGGTCAGGCGTACGCCGAAGTCCCGCTCGATGTCGGCCAGCGAACCGTAGACGTCCACCCGCGGGTAGTTCGGGTCGTCGGAGCGCCACACCGGGATCGGCGAGCCCCAGAACCGGTTCCGGCTGATCGACCAGTCCCGGGCGTTGGCCAGCCACTTGCCGAACGAACCGTCCTTGATGTGGCCGGGCGTCCAGTTGATCTGCTGGTTCAGCTCGACCATCCGGTCCTTGAACGTCGACACCGCGACGAACCACGACGACACCGCCTTGTAGACCAGCGGGGTGTCGCAGCGCCAGCAGTGCGGGTAGGAGTGGGTGTAGGTGTCCTGCCGCAGCACCACCCCCCGCTCCTTCAGCTCCCGGATCACCGGCTTGTTCACGTCGAAGACCTGCTCGCCCTGGTACGGCGGCACCAGTGCGGTGAACCGGGTGTGGTCGTCCACCGTCACGACGGTGGGGATGCCGGCGGCGTTGCAGGTGTTCTGGTCGTCCTCGCCGAAGGCGGGCGCCAGGTGGACGATCCCGGTGCCGTCCTCGGTGGTGACGAAGTCCGCGCCGAGCACCTGGTAGGCGTTCTCCCCGGCCGGCTCGACCAGGAAGTCGTACAGCGGCGTGTAGCGGCGTCCGACCAGGTCGCGGCCGTACACGGTGCCGACCTGCTCGTATCCCTCCAGCTCCTTGGCGTACGCGCCGAGGCGCGCGGCGCCGACGACGTAGCGCTCACCACTGCGCTCGCTGTCGGGCGAACCCCGGTGTTCCAGCACGGCGTACTCGATGTCGGGGCCGACGGCGAGCGCCAGGTTCGACGGCAGCGTCCACGGCGTGGTCGTCCAGACGCCGAGCTTGACCGGCCCGCGCAGCGGCTCCGGCGCGTTCTCGTCGGCGGTCAGCTCGAACCAGACGGTGAGCGTCGGGTCGTGCCGGTCCCGGTAGACGTCGTCCATCCGGGTCTCGGTGTTCGACAGCGGCGTCTCGCACCGCCAGCAGTACGCGAGCACCCGGAAGCCCTCGTAGACCAGGCCCTTGTCGTGCAGGGTCTTGAAGGCCCACATGACGCTTTCCATGTAGTCCAGGTCGAGCGTCTTGTAGTCGTTGGCGAAGTCGACCCAGCGGGCCTGCCGGGTGACGTACCGCTCCCAGTCGTGGGTGAACTCCAGCACCGACGTGCGGCAGGCGTCGTTGAACCGGGCCACGCCGAGGTCGAGGATCTCCGCCTTGGTGGTGATGCCGAGCTGCTTCTCGGCCACCACCTCGGCGGGCAGGCCGTGGCAGTCCCAGCCGAACCGGCGCTCGACGTGCCACCCGCGCATGGTCTGGTAGCGCGGCACCACGTCCTTGACGTAGCCGGTGAACAGGTGGCCGTAGTGCGGCAGGCCGTTGGCGAACGGCGGGCCGTCGTAGAAGACGTACTCGTTCTCGCCGTTCCGGCCCGCGTCGCGGGCCTCGACCGACGCCTCGAAGGTCTTGTCGGCCGTCCAGTGCTCCAGCACCCGGCGCTCGACCGCGGGCAGGTCCGGGCTCGCCGGGACACCGGCGCCGGTCGGGTCGTGCAACGGATAGGCCATCGCCTGTCGCTCTCCCTCAGCAGCTCACTCGTCTGTGGTCTGCGAGGACGAGCCGAATCCGGTACGCCGTGACCGGCGCCCGGGCGTGGCCCGCGGTACCACCCCGCTTGGCGGTCGAGGTGCGACCGCCCGCTCGTTGGCCGGCTGTGACGGGCCGTCCCGTCCGGTTCTACTGAGCCGGTGACCCGGCCGTTCTTCCGGAGGCTCACCGGTGATGGCCGGGTCGTCGCCTGTGCGCTCAAGCGTACTCGACCCCCCGCCCGCCGCGCCGCCGAGTATCTCCCGCCCCGCCCCGCCCCGCCCCGCCTCCGCCCGTCGATCATGAAGTTGACGACGGAATCCGAGATCCACATCGCCGCCAACTTCATGATCGACGAGGTCGGCCGGGGGTCAGCGGCGCGTCGGGGCCGGAAGGGTGGTGGTCCAGAGGGAGGCGCCGACGCGATCGCGCAGGTGGACCGTCAGCGCCGCCGACGGGCCGTCAATGGTCACCTCGCCGAAGTGCTGGAAGCCCTCGGCCGGTGAGGTGTTGGCGCGCGGCGGTGCGTGCACGAAGACCGCCTTCGGGCCGAACGTACCGTCCAGCGCGTTCGGGCCGAACGCACCGGCGTGCGCCGGGCCGGAGACGAACTCCCAGAACGGGCTGAAGTCGCGCACCGCGGCGCGCGCCGGGTCGTAGTGGTGGGCGGCGGTGTAGTGCACGTCGGCGGTGAGGAACACCAGCCCGGTCACCCCGGCCCGGTGCGAGGCGCGCAGCACCTCGGCGAACTCCAGTTCCCGGCCGGCCGGCGCGCCGTGGTCGCCCTGCGCGACACCCTCCTGGGCGTCTGACCCGTCCGGCACCACCACGCCGATCGGCAGGTCGTTGGCGATCACCTTCCAGGTGGCGCGGGACGCGCGCAGCTCCCGGATCAGCCACTCCCGCTGCGCCGTGCCGAGCAGGCCGCGACTGCGGTCCGCGTACGTGTTGCCGTCGTTCGGGTCCTTGTAGGTGCGCATGTCCAGCACGAACACGTCCAGCAGCGGCCCGTACGACAACTTGCGGTACATCGGCCCGCCCGACGGCACCGGCAGCCACTCGCGGAACGCCTGCCGGGCCCGGGCGGCGAGCACGTCCACGCGCTTCTCGCCGTACCTGTCGTCGGTCAGGATCTCCCCCGGGTACCAGTTGTTCACCACCTCGTGGTCGTCCCACTGGTTGATCTGCGGCACCTCGGCGGCGAACGCCCGCAGGTGCTCGTCGAGCAGGTTGTACGCGAACTGCCCCCGGTACTCGGCGAGCGTCTCGGCCACCTTGCTCTTCTCCGGCGTCACCAGGTTGCGCCAGGTGCGGCCGTCCGGCAGCACCACGCTCTCGGCCAGCGGGCCGTCGGCGTACACGGTGTCGCCGCTGCACAGGAAGAAGTCCGGGCGGCGTTCCCGCATGGCCCGGAAGATCGCCAGGCCGTCGAAGTCGGTGCTGATCCCCCAGCCCTGCCCGACGATGTCGCCGGTCCATACGAACCGCACGTCACGCCGCTGGTGCCGCCCGGGGGCGGTGGCGAACGAACCGGTCAGCGGCTCGCTGCACAGGCCGTGCCGGTCCAGGCTCTCCACCCGTACCCGGTAGTGCAGCCGCTCCCCCGCGGGCAGGCCGCGCAGGCGGACCTTGCCGGTGAGGTCGCCGGTGGGGTCGACCACCGGGCCGCGCACCAGGCGGGCGCCGCGCAGGTCCGGGCGGCGGCTCACCTCGACCAGCATCCGGCCGGGCCGGTCCGCGCGGGTCCAGACCAGCGCCGAGTCGGCGGTCACGTCGCCGCTCTGCACGCCGTGGGTGAACAGCGGCC
>NZ_JBXUOV010000245.1:0-6500 GCF_057196585.1 Micromonospora sp. ATLC20 | reverse complement strand
GGGCCGGGTCGACCACCGCGGGCGCCACGCCCAGCCGGCGGCTGCGGGCGGCGGCCCCGGCCAGCACCTCGCCCGGCACCCGCAGGACAGTCGCCAGCCAGGCGGACCAGAAGTCGCCGGGAAGCCGCAGCTGGCGCTCCCAGCGGGACACCTCGTTGCGGGTCAGCGTGGGCACGCCGGAGGCGGCGCAGAGCTCGTCGGCCAGCCGCTGCTGGCTCCAGCCACGGGCGGCCCGCAACTCGGCCAGCAGCGGCCCGAGCAGGCGCGTGGCCGGCGGCGGGGACGGGATCATCGGAACCTCCGGGGCGACGGCGCGGATGGCGACGCGGACGCCCGGCCAGGTGGTGGCGCCGGTGCGTCGCCGTCGTGGCGACCCCCGCGCGGGCCCCCGGAACGGCCGTCGGCCGCCCCACCGCGCTGCCGCATTTCTACCCCCGGGGTACGACGTCGCGCCGGGACAGGTGTTCGCGGGCTGGGAAGATTCCCGGTGCGGCGTGCCGTCCCGGTTACAGTCGGTCCGTGGCGCTCGGTCTTCCCTCGGTCCTTCCCAATCCCCAGCCGGCCATCGGGGAGCTGATCCGTGACGGCCGCCCCACGTTCTCCTTCGAGTTCTTCCCGCCGAAGACCCCGGCCGGGGAGAAGCTGCTCTGGCAGGCCATCCGCGAGCTGGAGTCGCTGCGGCCCTCGTTCGTGTCGATCACCTACGGCGCGGGCGGCTCGACCCGCGACACCACGGTGGCGGTGACCGAACGCATCGCCACCGAGACGACGCTGCTGCCGATGGCGCACCTGACCGCGGTGAACCACTCGGTCGCCGAGCTGCGGCACGTGATCGGCCGGCTGGCCTCGGTCGGGGTCCGCAACGTGCTGGCCGTGCGGGGCGACCCGCCGGGCGACCCGGGCGGCGAGTGGATCGCCCACCCCGAGGGCGTCCGGTACGCCGAGGACCTGGTCCGGCTGGTCCGCGACAGCGGCGACTTCAGCGTCGGCGTGGCCGCGTTCCCGTACAAGCACCCGCGCTCGCCGGACGTGGACAGCGACACCGCGCACTTCGTCCGCAAGTGCCGGGCCGGCGCGGAGTTCGCGATCACCCAGATGTTCTTCGACGCCGACGAGTACCTGCGCCTGCGCGACCGGGTCGCCGCCGCCGGCTGCGACACCCCGATCCTGGCCGGGGTGATGCCGGTGACCCAGATCGGCACCATCGAACGCTCGGTGCAGCTGTCCGGCGCGCCGTTCCCGCCCGCCCTGGCGCAGCGGTTCGAGCGGGTGGCCGACGACCCGGAGGCGGTCCGCCGACTCGGCGTCGAACAGGCGGGCGAGATGTGCGAGAAGCTGCTCGACGAGGGTGTGCCGGGGATCCACTTCATCACCCTCAACCGGTCCACCGCGACCCGGGAGGTGTGGCAGCGGCTGCGCGCCGCCGCGCGGGTGTGACCACCCGCCACACGACACCCGCGCCGTGCTTCTACGGTTGACCCGTGGTGGGCACACAGCTGAACTGGGACCAGTACGCGACCGCGTGGGCGCGGCTGCACGGCGGCTTCGATCCGCGTACCGCCGCGCCGGTGGTGCGCGCCTGGCTGCGCTTCGCCTACCACGTGGGCTACGTGCTGGGCCGGCTGCGCGTCGGCCCCACCCCGGTGACCGTGTTCGGGGTGCTGCTCTGCTTCTGCGTACCCCTGTTCGTGGAGCGGCCCGGCAACGGGCCGTTCCTGGGCGCGTTGTTCGTGCTGCTGGCGGCCGTGGCCGACAGCGTGGACGGCGCGGTGGCGGTCGCGACCGGCCGCACCACCCGGCTGGGCTACGTGTACGACTCGGTCGCCGACCGGCTCGGCGAGGTGGCCTGGCTGGTCGCGTTCTGGCTGCTCGGCGCGCCGGGCGCGCTGGTCGCGGCGGCCGGTGGGCTGTCCTGGCTGCACGAGTACGTGCGGGCGCGCGCGGTCTCGGCGGGGATGCGGGAGATCGGCGCGGTGACGGTGGGGGAGCGACCCACCCGGGTCTGCGTGGCGCTGGTCGGGCTGCTGGTCGCCGGGCTCACCGGGCTGATCGACGCCGACCTGACCGCCGGCACGATCACCATGGCCACCACGGTCTGGGTGCTGCTCGCCGGGTTCGGCCTCGGTCAGTTGCTCTCCGCCGTCCGCCGCGCCCTGGTCGACGCCGGCTGACCGCCGCGCGCCCGTGCGGCGGTCGGCGACACCTCACCAGGCCGGGCCGACCGCCTCGGCGACGATCTCCGCGGACAACGTCACCATGGGCAGCCCGCCGCCCGGGTGACTGGAGCCGCCGACCAGCCAGAGCCCGGCCACCGGCCCCCGGTTGGCCGGGCGCAGCAGCCCGCCCGCGGTGCCGTAGATCGCCCCGCCCGGCGCGCCGGTGGCCGCGTCCAGGTCGGCCGGGGTGCGGATCTCCCGGAACACCAGCCGGTCCCGCACGTCGGCACCGCGCTCGGCCAGCACGTCGAGGATCCGGTCCGCGTACGCCTCGGCCAGGCCGGGCCGCCGCCAGTCCACAGCGCTCGCGGCGGTCCCGTGGCGGGGCGCGTTGACGAGCACGAACCACGCCTCGTGGCCGTCCGGGCGGACCGCCGGGTCGTCGGCGGCGGTGACGAACACGGTCGGGTCGGGCGCCGGGCGGGCCCGTACCCCGCGACCCGGGTCGCCGAACACGGCGTCGAACTCGGCGTCGTAGTCGCGGGGGAAGAAGACGGTGTGGTGGGCCAGCCCGGAGTCGCCGCGTACGCCCAGCAGCAGCACGAACCCGGCCAGGCTGCGGTCGGTGAGCGCGGCCAGCCGGCGCGGGTCGGGCAGCAGGTCCCGGTAGAGGGTGAGCGCGTCCACGTTCGCCACCACCACGTCGGCGGGCACCGGCGCGGCGGACCCGGCCACGCGTACCCCGTGCACCCGCCCGCCCGCGGCGTCGATCCGGGTGACCGCTGCGTCGGTGCGTACCACCACACCCAGGTCCAGGCAGCGCGACAGCAGCGCGTCGGCGAGCGTGCCCAGTCCGCCGCGCAGGTACCAGCCGCCGTACGCCAGCTCGGCGTAGGGGACGGCGACGAGCGCGGCCGGGGCGCGGCGCGGGTCGGCGCCGGTGTACGTGGCGTACCGGTCCAGCAGCATCCGCATCCGCGGGTCGGACAGGTGGCGGCGGCCCAGCCCGCGCAGACTGCGGCCGGGGCCGATGGCGGCCAGGTCGCCCAGCCGCCAGGCCAGCGCCGCCAGGTCACGGGGCGAGTCGACGGTACGGCGCAGGATGTCCCGGTGCGAGGCCGCCCACACCCGGTCCGCGCGCCGCCACAGCCCGCGCCAGTCGGCGGCGGACCGGTCCCCGAACGCGGCGCCGATCCGGGCGGCGAACTCGTCCGGGTCGGCGCAGGAGTCGAGCGTGGGCCCGCCCCCGGGGAAGACGTGCCGCACGATCGGGTCCAGCGGGACCAGGTCGAGGTATTCGTCGAGCTTCGCCCCGGTCGCCTCGAACAGGTCGTGGAAGACCTGCGGCAGGGTGAACAGGCTCGGCCCGGTGTCGAAGTGCCACACCCCCTCCGGGGTGTGGTGGGCGTACCGGCCGAGCTTCCCCCCGACCGTGCCGGCCCGTTCGAGGACGGTGACCTCGTGCCCGGTGACCGCGAGCCGGGCGGCGGTGGCTAGCCCGCCCACCCCGGCGCCGATGACCACGATGCGCGCCATGGCGTGCCCCTCCTAGGTGACCGGGCGACCCCGCCAGGTGAGCCGGTGTCGCTTCCGCAGATGGTACGACCGGACGGTCAGCCAACCGAGGACCACGACCGACACGGGGTGGCCCAGCGCGTCGGGCCACGCCCGTCCGCCGGTCGCGCGGGCGCTGACCACCCGCCCGGCGACGCCGGCCAGGTAGGCCAGGAACGCCACCGCGGCCACCGCCGGCGCGCCGGCGAGCAGCGCCCCGAGAGCCAGCAGCGGCGGCGCGACGTAGAGCGCGACCAGCAGCGCCAGCACGGCCGCCGCGGCGGCGGGGTGCCCGAACGTCGCCCACAGCGACTTCGTGTAGCCGTCGCGCAGCTGCGGCCAGGTGTCGTACATCCGGCAGGACGCCAGCCGGGACCCGTCGGCCAGCGCGATCCGCCCGCCGGCCCGCTTCACCGCCCGGGCCAGCTCGATGTCCTCCAGCACCTTGTCGGCCACCGCCGCGTGCCCGCCGGCCCGCAGGTAGCCGGCCCGGTCCACGAGCAGGAACTGCCCGCCCGCCGCGGCCAGCGACGGCCGTCGTGAGCGTTCCATCGCGCGCAGCGGCAGGAACGTCAGCCACAACCACTGCAGCAACGGCTGCACCAGCCGGTCGGCCGCAGTCCGCACCACGATCCGGGGGTACGGCGACAGCAGCGCCGCGCCGGCCGCGCGCAACTCGGTCACCGCCGCCGCCACCGCGTACGGGGTGAGCACCACGTCCGCGTCTACGAAGGCCAGCACCGCCGGTTCCGGGGCGGTACGGGTGGCGAGCTGCCAGCAGGCGTGCGGCTTGCCCAGCCAGCCCGGCGGCGGGGCGACGCCGGTGAGCAGCGTGAGGCGGGGATCGTCGCCTGCCACCGCGCGGACCACGTCGGCGGTGCCGTCGGTCGAGCCGTCGTCGAGCACCACGATCCGCAGGTCCGGTACGCCGCGCTGGGCCAGCAGCGCGCGCAGGCACGGGGTGACCCGCTCGGCCTCGTCGCGCAGCGGCAGCAGCACCGCCACCGGCTCGGTCACCTCGGCCGGGCCGGCGCCGGGGCGGCGCAGCCAGGCGTACGCGTTGACCAGCGTGTGCCCGGTCAGCGCGGCGACCGCCACGGTCAGCGCGAGGACGGCGATCATGCCGGGGCGTCGACGCGCGGCGCCGGCTCCGGCGTGCCGGCCCGGTCCCGCCGGCGGGCCCGCCACAGCGTCACCGCCAGCGGCACCGCCGCCACCGCCATCCCGGCCGCACCCCACAGCGCCGACGCCGGCAGCCGCAGGAACACCGCGTGCGCCAGCACGCTGGAGGCGTACGTCCAGAGGTAGAGCGCGAACATCGGGGCGTCCCGGCCGTCGACCCGGTCCACCGACGGGCCGGCGAGCGGGCGCAGCGCGACGGCGAGCAGTACCGCGAAGCCCAGCCAGCCCAGGTAGTTGCTGACCGGGATGCCGGGCAGCCCGGGCAGCGCCGGGGTGGCGTCGAGCCAGGTCCAGTAGCCCTCGGCCACCATCTGCGGGTCGAGGAACAGGTCCCAGGCGGCCAGCCCGACCGCCGAGAGCGCGATCCGGGCGACCCGGGAGCGGACCAGCCGGACCGCGGTGAGCCACGCCGGCCAGGCCATCCAGGTCCAGGCGAGCGGGATGATCAGCGGCACCCCGGCCAGCTTCGGGCCCAGCTCGCCGGAGTAGTCGTAGCTGCCGAACGGGAACCCGGTGGCCACACCGATCGCCTCCACCGCGAACCCGCCGCCGGTGACGACAGCGACCAGCGCGACGGCGGTACGGACGCCCCGGGTGAGCAGCGCGTGGCCGACCGAGAGCAGCCAGCCGAGCACCACTGTGGCCACCGTGAGCCCGGCCCGGGTCGCGCCGCCGGTGAGCGGGTAGCAGATCTGGGCGAGCACCAGCACGGCCAGCAGCGCCCAGGGCAGCCGCCCCCTCATGAAGCGTCCGGCGGGGGCAGCGGCAGGTCCCGGCCGAGCACGCCGAACGGCCGCTCGTCACCGGGGAAGTGGAAGTGCCGCAGGACGTCGACGAAGCCGAACCGGCGGTACAGCCGCCAGGCCCGGGACTTCTCCTCGTCGGCCTCCGGCGTGGACAGCAGCGTGGTGTCGCCCTCGGCCACGGCGAGCAGTGCGCGCAACTGGCGGGCGCCCAGGCCGTGCCCCTGCGCGGGCGGCCGGACGTGCAGCTCCACCACCTCGAACGGGTGGGCCAGCCAGCGTTGCCGGTCCTGCGCGTTCAGCGCCCGGTGCACCTGGTCGTGCCACCACTGCCCGGTGGCGCCCCGGTAGCCGTACCCGAAACCGGCCAGGTGTCCCTCGCTGGTCAGGCTGGCGACGGCGCGGAAGCCGGGCCGTCGCACGTGGGTGGCGATGTAGCCGCGGCGGGCCTCCAGCAGGTCGGGCCGGTAGCCCATCGCCTCGCCGTAGACGGCCACCACGTCGTCCAGCCGCCGGACCAGGTCGTCCGGTGTCCACCGCACCAGCCTCATGCGTACCCTCTCGATGTTTCCGGGTCGCCTTCGGCGGCGGCCCAGCCCAGCACCGTACGGTCGCCGACCACGTCGCCCACCGCGAACCGCGCGAACAGTTCCTCCGCGTACCAGCCCTCGGTGGGGGTACGGGTGATCGCGGCGCGGTGCTCCGGGGAACGGTACGCGAACGCGACCAGGTCCGCCGGATCGCGCCACACGCTCACCGTGCCCTGCCAGCCCAGCGGCGCCTCGCCGACGCCGAACCGGGCGAGCAGGCCGGGCGCGGCGTGCAGCTCGGCGGCGACCGGCGGGATCGCCCGCCAGAACGTGGC
>NZ_JBXUOV010000244.1:0-6553 GCF_057196585.1 Micromonospora sp. ATLC20 | reverse complement strand
GTCGGGGACGCCCGCCTCCGGCCCGCCCGGCGCCGACCCGTGGGCCGGCCAGACCGGCCACGCCCCGATCATTCCGGAGTACGGCAGCCCGCAGCCCGGCGCCCCGAACCCGGCCGGCCAACCCGCCTGGGGCACCCCGCCCGGCTGGACCGCGCCGGGCGACGCCTCATCCGGCTGGGCCGCCCCGGGCGACGTCCCACCCGGCCACACCCCACCGGGCTGGACCGCCCCGGGCACTGCGCCGGAGGGCTGGAACGCCCCGGGCACGCCGCCGGAGGGCTGGAACGCCCCGGGCACGCCGTCGGAGGGCTGGAACGCGCCGGGCGCTCCGCCGCACGGCTCGAACGCGCCGCCCGGCACGCCGCCCACGGGCTGGGGCCCTCCCGCGTACCCGGGCCATCCGATGCCCGGCGCGGCGTACCCGGTGCCCGGGGCCGCGTACCCGATGCAGGCCGGTCCCGGCGCCTACGCCGGCTGGTTCCCCGGCCTCGACCCGCAGGATCCGCTCGTCAACCCGCCGCACGCGGGCATCGGTCCCTGGTTCGCCCGCTGCACCGGCGCGTTGCGGCGCGGCTGGCGGCAGCTGCTGCCGATCGTGCTGCTCACCCAGGTGCTCCCGGCTTCGGTGATCAGCGTCCTCACGCTCGTCTTCAGCCCCGAGGGCGAGCTGGCGACCGCGCCGGACGGCGCGCCGGTGCTGCCGGCCGGCTTCTGGGGGCAGATGTTCGCCTTCTACGGCGTGCTCCTGTCCGCCGGGCTGGTCTTCGGCCTGCTCCAGGCGATGGGCTGGGCCGCCGGCACCTGGGTGGTCACCCGCCAGGCGGCCGGCGAGCCGGTCGAACTCGGCGCCGCCTTCCGGTACGGGCTGCGCCGCGCCCTCGGCCTGTGGGGCTGGACGCTCCTGGTCTCGCTTCTGGTCGTGCTCGGCAGTTGCTTCTGCCTGCTGCCCGGCCTCTACGCCGCGTTCGCGCTGGCCCTGTTCGGCCCGGTCTACCTGTTCGAGCGGCGGGAGCCGATCGGGCGCGCGTGGCGGATGTTCCACAGCCGGTTCGGCATGGTGCTGGGCCGGGTCGCGCTGGTGATCGCGGTGCTCTTCGCGGCGACGGTGCTCGACGCCGTGGTGGGCGGGATCAGCGGGGCGGCGTTCGGCGTCACGCCGATGAACGCCGTCGGCACCGCGATCGGCGCCGTGGTGCTCGCCGTGTCCGGTGCCCTGCTCGCCGCCCCGGCCTACCTGGCGCAGCAGGTCGGGCTGGTCGTCACGTACGCCGAACAGCGGGCTCACGAAGGCCCGGTGAACGCGGCCCGGCTGGCGGCGGAACTCGGCTGAGCGGGGCTGTCGTGCTTGCACTCGGCTAGGGAGAGTGCTAAACAAGTCATTGGCACTCGCGTACGGTGAGTGCCAGAAGGTCGGGGCGGTAGGGCCACGGCCGCGCCGGTGTCCGAAGGGGCGCCGGAGCGGTACGAGGCCGGTCGTCGCGGGCTGTCCGGCCCGACCGAGGAGACGTCGTCGTCGCCAGGTGGCGACGTCCCCAAGGTGCGTACACCAGACGGCCCATCCGGGCATCCCGGGTGGCCCGTGAGTGTCCAGGAGGACAACGCCGTATGGCCAAGATGATCGCGTTCGACGAAGAGGCGCGCCGCGGCCTCGAGCGGGGCATGAACCAGCTCGCCGACGCCGTGAAGGTGACCCTCGGCCCCAAGGGCCGCAACGTCGTGCTCGAGAAGAAGTGGGGTGCCCCCACCATCACCAACGATGGTGTGAGCATCGCCAAGGAGATCGAGCTCGAGGACCCGTACGAGAAGATCGGCGCCGAGCTGGTCAAGGAGGTCGCGAAGAAGACCGACGACGTCGCCGGTGACGGCACGACGACGGCGACCGTCCTGGCCCAGGCCCTGGTCCGTGAGGGTCTGCGCAACGTGGCCGCCGGCGCCAACCCGATGGCCCTGAAGCGGGGCATCGAGGCGGCCGTGGCCAGCGTCTCGGAGGAGCTGCTCAAGCTCGCCAAGGACGTGGAGACCAAGGAGCAGATCGCCTCCACCGCCTCCATCTCCGCCGCCGACCCCAGCGTCGGCGAGATCATCGCCGAGGCGATGGACAAGGTGGGCAAGGAAGGTGTCATCACCGTCGAGGAGAGCAACACCTTCGGCCTGGAGCTCGAGCTCACCGAGGGCATGCGCTTCGACAAGGGCTACATCTCCGCCTACTTCATGACCGACCCGGAGCGTATGGAGGCCGTCTTCGACGACCCGTACATCCTGATCGTCAACAGCAAGATCTCGTCGGTGAAGGACCTGCTCCCGATCCTGGAGAAGGTCATGCAGTCGGGCAAGCCGCTGCTGATCATCGCCGAGGACCTGGAGGGCGAGGCCCTGGCCACCCTGGTGGTCAACAAGGTCCGTGGCACCTTCAAGTCGGTCGCCGTCAAGGCGCCGGGCTTCGGTGACCGCCGTAAGGCCATGCTGACCGACATCGCCATCCTCACCGGTGGTCAGGTCATCAGCGAGGAGGTCGGCCTCAAGCTGGACGCGACCGGCCTCGAGATGCTGGGCCGCGCCCGCAAGGTCGTGGTGACCAAGGACGAGACCACCATCGTCGACGGTGCCGGCGACGCCGAGCAGATCCAGGGCCGGGTGAACCAGATCCGGGCCGAGATCGACAAGAGCGACTCCGACTACGACCGGGAGAAGCTGCAGGAGCGTCTGGCCAAGCTGGCCGGCGGTGTTGCGGTGATCAAGGTCGGCGCGGCCACCGAGGTCGAGCTGAAGGAGCGCAAGCACCGCATCGAGGACGCCGTCCGCAACGCGAAGGCCGCCGTCGAGGAGGGCATCGTCCCGGGTGGTGGTGTCGCGCTGGTGCAGGCCGGCAAGACCGCCTTCGACAAGCTGGACCTGGCCGGCGACGAGGCGACCGGCGCGCAGATCGTCAAGGTCGCGCTGGACGCCCCGCTGCGGCAGATCGCCGTCAACGCCGGCATGGAGGGTGGCGTCGTCGTCGAGCGGGTCCGCAACCTCGACCCGGGTCACGGCCTCAACGCCGCGACCGGCGAGTACGTGGACCTGCTGGCCGCGGGCATCATCGACCCGGCCAAGGTGACGCGTTCCGCGCTGCAGAACGCCGCTTCGATCGCCGCGCTGTTCCTCACCACCGAGGCCGTCGTCGCGGACAAGCCGGAGAAGACCCCGGCCGCCCCGGCGGGCCCGGGTGGCGGGGAGATGGACTTCTGAGTCCAGCTCCATCCAGTACGCCGAAGGGGGCGGGCCGCGTCAGCGGTCCGCCCCCTTTCCGCGTATCCGGTTCAGGTGGGCAGCGGGCGCTGGTTGCGCCGCTTGTGCGCCCTGTCGTACGGCGGCGGCAGTCGCCTCGGCTCGTCCACCGGCTGCCGTGACTCCTCCACCGGTGGCCCGTCGCCGCCGGTCAGCTCGGCGAGCTGTTCGGCGTCGCCGACGTCGAGCCGGTCGAACGGAAGCTGGCCGGGAAGCTCGTCGGACGGGCGCCGGCCCGCCGCCGGATCCTCGGCCCGTTCGTCATTCGTGGTCATGCACCGCCTCCTCTGCTCCGACCGTAGAGCCCGGTCGATGGCGAAGGAGGCCGAATGGCGCTATTGACGTCTATGCCCCTTTGACGGCTTTCCGATAGAGGAAGAACACCCGCTCGATCCGGGCGCCCGCCGCGTTCGAGTAGAACGGCACCGGCCCCACCCAGCCGATCTGCGCCGCGGTGATCCCGGCGGCCGCCTGGTCACGCAGGCAGCGGCGCAGCAGCACGCCGCCGATCCCGGAGCCCTCCGCCGCCGGTGCGGTGCCCATCGGCCCGAACCAGCTCGGCCGCGCCGACCCGTAGGCGGCGAACCCGAGGATCTCGCCGTCCCGCTCGGCCAGGTGCACACCCGCGTCCGGCCGCCCCACCGAGCCGGCCAGCTCACCGTCCCAGGTGCCGCCGAACGTGGACCTGGCGAACGCGGCGAGCGCCGGCAGGTCGTCGGAACCGGCCCGGCGTACCGTCACGCCCCGCCCGGCCAGCCGCTGCTCGGCGGCCTCGGTGGGACGCAGCGCCGCCGACCCGTCGGCCAGCTCGGCGGTCATGTTCCAGGCGGTACGGTCCTGCCGGTAACCCAGCCGCTGCGCGGCGCAGACCGCCGGGGTGTAACGCACGTCGATGCCGGGCCAGGCGTAGTGCGGCGGGTTGCCGGCGAGCAGCACCTCGGCCGCGCCGAGCGCGCCGAGCCGGCTCTCCGCCTCGGTCAGCAGCGCCCCGCCGACGCCCTGGCGGCGTTCCGCAGGCGCGACCGCGACCAGGTCGACGTGGCCGAGGCGCGGATCGGCCGCCGACAGCGACCCGATCAGTACGCCGACCAGCGCGCCGTCGCGTACCGCGCCGAGCACCACGACCGGCCGGTGCGCCGCCGCCCGCCGGGTCAGAGTGTCCACGATGCCCGGCGCCTCGGCCGCGTCCTCGGACAGGTCGAGCGCGCGCCCGCACAGGTCGACAACCGCAGGCGACGGCTCGGGCGGCAGATCGGTGATCTCCACGTTCATGGCTGCCGACGGTAGCGCCCTCCGCCGGACGACGGGTGTCGGGCCCGGTCTCTAGGCTGCGCCCGTGAGCATGAACGGGAATTGGATCCGGGTGAGGCCCGACGAGTTGGCGCGGGCCAGAGCGGACCACGACTGGGCCTACGAGTTCGCGCAGGCGGCGGCCGATGCCGAAGACGTGCGGCACGCCGGCACGGGCAAGGCCTGGCAGGCACTGCAGTTCCTGCTGGAGCGGCGCGGCGTCACGGTGCCGCTGGTCACCGGCGGCGAGCTGCTCGTCGCGCTGCCCGACGCCCCGCCGGAGGGCATGGACTGGGCGGAGTTCCTCGAGCCGTACGACTGGGGCTACGGCCCGCCGGCCTACCTGACGCCGGAGCAGGTAGCCGAGGCGGCGACCGCGCTGGCCGGGATCACCGAGGAGGACCTGTTGTGGGGCGTCGACCCGGCCGAGCTGACCGCTGCGGACATCTATCCGCTGATCTGGGACCGCGACGGTGAGCTGGACTGGGTGGCCCACCACCTGCCGTACGCCCGGGACTACTTCGCCGCAGCGGCGAAGGCGGGCGACGCGGTCATCTGCTGGCTCGACTGACCGGCGGGGCGTCGCGGTGGCCGGTGGTACGGCTGTGACGACTGGCGTTCACCCGGCCCGGGCCGCGCGCACCGCCGCGTACGCGTCCACCAGCCCGGCGCCGGAGACGTCCTGCGGTCCGCCGCAGGTGCCGGCAGGCGACGCGACCGGCTGCGCGGTGTCGCGCAGGATGGCCCGGGTCCGTTCCAGGTTGCCGAGCAGCGCCGGGTTCGCCGACCACATCAGCGCCACCACACCGGCGATCTGCGGCGTCGCCATCGAGGTGCCGTCCAGCGTCGCGTACCCACCGCCGGGCATCGCGGAGAGCACAGCCGCACCGGGGGCGACCAGGTCCGGCTTGGCCCGGCCGTCCGGCGCCGGGCCCCGGCTGGAGAACTCGGTGACGCGGCGCTGCCGGTCCACCGCCCCGACGGTCAGCACGTCCGGGTACGGCGCGGGCGGGTCCGCGATCGAGCCGCACGACGGGCCGGTGTTACCGGCAGCGGCCACCACCAGGATGCCGGCCGCGGTCAGCGCGGCGGTCGCCGGTCGCAGTGCCCCCGGGTCGCATCCCTCGACCGGCGGGCAGCCCCACGAGTTGGTGAGCACGTCCGGGGCGCGGGAGGGACGGCCGTCGGTCAGCGGGTTCCCGCCCGGCGGGAACGGGGCCAGCATGAACTGGAGACAGTCGAGGTAGCGGGCCGGGCTGCCCATGTTGCGGTCCAGGTTGACGCAGCCGACCCAGCTCGCGCCGGGCGCGACGCCGATCCCGTCCCGGCCCACCGCGCTGCCCAGCGTGTGGGTGCCGTGGCCACCCCGGTCGGCCGGGGCGCGGCGGCCCTCCCACGGGTCGTGCCAGGAGTCGTCGCCGCCCCGGAAGCCGCCCGCGAGCGCCGGGTGCCGGCCGTCCACCCCGGAGTCGGAGCTGCCGACCACCACGCCGGCCCCGGTGACGCCCAGCTCGGACCAGACCCGGTCCGCGCCGATCAGCGAGATGTTCCAGGCCGGTCCGGCCGGTGCCGGCGCGTCGCCACGCGCCTGCGGGGCGAGCGCCGGCAGCGGGCGCACCCGCTGGCTCACCAGCACCCGGGCCACCTCGGGACGGCTGGACAACCAGGCCCGTACCGCCGGACCGCCGTCCGTCTCGATGGCGTTCACCAGGTAGTACGGCGTCGGGTTCAGCCGCATCCGGGTGAGCGTGCGGCGCAGGTCGCCCTGCGTGCGGTCGGCTGTCGCCACCAGCCGCCGGTAGACCTCCGTCGCCCGGGCGTCGCGCCCGGCCCGGCCCGGCGTCCCGGCCGGCAGGCCGGTCAGGTCGGCCTGCTCGCGCAGCACCACGAGCAGCCGCTCGCCGTACAGTCCGGGCTGGCCGGGGCCCACGTACACCACGGCGACGGCGGCGAGCAGCGCGGCGGCGGCCAGCGCGGCCGGACCGCGCCGGGGCGC
>NZ_JBXUOV010000243.1:0-6699 GCF_057196585.1 Micromonospora sp. ATLC20 | reverse complement strand
GGCGCCGTCCCACTCGGCCCCGGCCAGCGGCACGCCGGCCGCCGCCGCGACCGGGCGCAGCTCGTCGACCGCCTCCGGGCGGCGGGCCACCACAGTCACCTCGGCCGCCCCGATCCGGGCCGCCGCCGCGATGGCCGCCCGGGCGGTGCCACCCGCACCGAGCACGGTGACCACCGCCCCGGCCACGCAGCCCGCTCCGGTGAGCACCTCGACCATGCCTGTCACGTCGGTGTTGTCCGCGTACCAGGTGCCGTCGGGCCGGCGTACCAGCGTGTTTGCGGCGCCGACGGCGGCGGCGACCGGCGAGACCTCGTCGGCCAGCGCGAGCGCCGCCTCCTTGCCCGGCATGGTCACCGACAGCCCGGCCCACTCCGGGCCGAGGCCCGCGACCAGGCCGGGCAACTCGTCGGCGCCGGCTTCGATCCGGGTGTACGACCAGCCGGTCAGCCCAGCCGCCGCGTACCCGGCGGTGTGGATCACCGGGGAGAGCGAGTGGGCGATCGGCCTGCCGACCACCGCGGCGCGGCGGGGATCGGCCATCAGATGATCCCGGCCTCCTTGGCCTTCTGCTCGTTGCGCTTCTGCTCGGCGTAGGTCTCGGCGAACGCGGAGCGGCCGTCCTTGCTGATCGCCACGAAGTAGAGCCACTTGCCGTCCGGCGGGCTCAGCGCGCCCTCCAGCGCCTCCTTGCCGGGGTTGTTGATCGGCGAGGGGACCAGCCCGCGCAGCTTGCGGTTGTACGGGTTCTTCGGGTTGTCCAGCTCGGCGGCGGTCATGTCCTTGGATGCCTTGGTCTTCTGCCCGGTCAGCTCCAGGTAGTAGTTGACGGTGACGTCCATCTCCAGGCAGTTGCAGGGGAACTCGCCGTAGACCCGGTTGTACGCGACCCGGGCGACCTTGCCCAGGTCGACCTTGTTGCCGGCCTCGGCCTGCGCGAGCGAGGCGACGATCAGCGCCTCGTACGGGGTGATGCCGCCGCGTTCCTTCTGCACCTTCTCGGCGTACTGCATGCCGGAGGTGACGGTAAGGAAGTTGTCCACCATCAGCTTGAGGATCGTCTCGGCGGTGGCCTTCGGCGGGATCTCGTAGGTGTCCGGGAAGAGGAAGCCCTCGATCGACGGGCTGACCTTCTTGCCGTCGGAGCGCTTGAACCACCAGTCCGGTACGCCGAGCGCCTCCGGGTCCTTCGCCGCCGCCTCGAAGTCCTTGACCGGGATGTCGGTCTTCTCGGAGAGCCGCTTGTAAACCGTCTTCGCGGTGAGGCCCTCGGGGATGGTGATCCCGTTGACGATCTTGTTCTTGAGATCCAGCATCGCCGCGACCGCCGCGTCACCGCTCATCTGCTTGCGCAGCTTGTACGTGCCGGGCTGGATGTTCTTGCTGCGCGAGTTCTCCTCGGCAGCCTCGATGAACGCCTTGGTGCTCTTCACCACGTCGGCCGCGACGAGCGCGTCGGCCATGTCGGCGATCAGCGCGCCCTGCTTGATCTCGACGGTCACCTCGCCGGTGCCGGAGCCGTCGTAGTCGGGCGTGACGAAGTAGTTCTGGACCCGGTCGAAGCCGTAGAAGGCACCGCCGCCGATGCCGCCGAGCAGGACCAGCGCGAGCGCGAGGGCGAGCAGGGTCTTGCCCCGGCCGCCGCCGGACTTGCCCTGGCGTCGGCGTACCGCGCCGCGCCGGTGCCGGCCCTTCTCCCCCCTGTCCTGCTCGTCGAAGCCCAGATCAAGGTCGTCGATCATTGCGTCCGCCTCCGCTGTGCGTCCAGCCAGCTCTGCAGAATCTCCACTGCGGCGGCCTGGTCGACCACCGCTCGTTGGCGCTTTCCCCGGACGCCCCGTTCGGCCAGCCTACGACTCGCGACGACGGTAGACATCCTCTCGTCCGTCAGCGTCACCGGAATCGGCCTCATTACATCAGCCAATCGGCTGGCATATGCTGATACGTTCGCCGCCGCGGGGCCGTGCTTTCCGGCCAGGTTGACAGGCAGCCCGACCACGATCCCCACCGCCTCGTGCTCGGCGGCGAGCCGGACCAGCTCGGCCATGTCGCCGGGCACCGCGTCCGGTTCGGCGGTCAGGTCACGGGCCAGCGTCACCAGGGGCGTGGCGAGGATGCCGTGCGGATCACAGCGGGCCACCCCCACCCGGACCTGGCCGACGTCGACGCCCAGCCGGACGCCACGGGACAGCTCGCTCACGAGCGGACACCTCCCCGCCGGTACGGGCCAGGGCGGACCGGGTGGTCCGCCCTGGCGTAGATCCGTGCGCTCATGCCGTGCCGGCGACCGCCCGCTCGACGGTGACCAGCAGGTTCGGCGCCTCCGTCGCGGGCAGGCCGCCGCCCTGGGCCAGGTCGTCGCTGCCGCCGCCCCGGCCGGAGAACGCCGCCTTCACCAGGTCCTTCGCGCTCAGGTTCCGCCCCCGGGCGGCCTGGTTGACGGCCACCACGAGCGACGCCTTGCCGTTGGCCCGGGCGGCCACCGCGACCACCGCCGGGCGGGCCGCGTCGATCCGGCCCCGGATCTCCTGGGCGAGGGTCCGCACGTCGTTCGCGGCCGCGCCCTCCGGCGCCTCGGTGCCGACGTACGCGACGCCGCGCACGTCCTTCGCCTGTGCCGCCAGGGCACCGGCCCCGCCGAGCACGAGCTGGGCGCGCAGCTTCTCCAGTTCCTTCTCCGCGTCGCGCAGCTGGGTCACGGTCTGCTCCACCCGGTCGGCGACCTGCTCGCCGGGCACCCGGAACAGCTCGGCCAGCCGGGACACCAGCAGGTGCTCGCGGGCCAGGAAGCCGAACGCGTCCATGCCGACGAGCGCCTCGATCCGGCGTACCCCGGAACCGACAGACGCCTCGGAGAGGATCTTCACCAGGCCGAGCTGGGCGGAACGGGCCACGTGCGTGCCACCGCACAGCTCGCGGGCGTAGTCGCCGACCTCGACGACCCGGACCCGCTCGCCGTACTTCTCACCGAACAGGGCCATCGCCCCGATCCGGCGGGCCTCCTCCTGGCTGGTGACGAACGCGTGCACCTCCAGGTCGGCCAGCAGCACCTCGTTCACCTGCTGCTCGACGTCGTGCAGCACGCTCGGCGCCACACCAGTCGGGGTGTTGAAGTCGAACCGCAGCCGGCCCGGCGCGTTGAGCGAACCCGCCTGGGTCGCCGACTCGCCGAGGAAGTTGCGCATCGTCTGGTGCACCAGGTGCGTGGCGGTGTGCGAGCGGGAGATCGCCCGGCGGCGGGACACGTCGATCTCGGCGTACCCGGTCTCCCCGGAACGCACCTCGCCGCGCACCACCTTCGCCCGGTGCACGATCAGGCCGGGCACCGGCTGCTGCACGTCGAAGACCTCGACCTGGCCGCCGCCCACGGTGATGAGCCCCTGGTCTGGCTGCTGGCCGCCACCCTCGGCGTAGAACGGGGTGGTGTCGAGCACCAGCTCGATCGTGTCACCCTCGACCGCCGCGGAGATGGCTGCGCCGCCGGACAGCAGCGCGCGGACCCGCGACTCCCGGCTCAGCTCGGTGTAGCCGGTGAACTCCACCGGACCGCCACCGTCGAGCACCGACCGGTACGCCGACACGTCGGTGTGCCCGGTCTTGCGCGCCTGCGCGTCGGCCTTGGCCCGGCTGCGCTGGTCGGCCATCAGCCGGCGGAAGCCCTCCGCGTCGACCTGCAGCCCCTGCTCGGCGGCGATCTCCAGGGTCAGGTCGATCGGGAAGCCGTACGTGTCGTGCAGCTGGAACGCCTTGTCACCGGAGAGCGCGGCCTTGCCGGCCGACTTGGTCTCGGCGATGGCGGTGTCCAGGATCGTGGTGCCGGCGCGCAGCGTGGCCAGGAACGCGTCCTCCTCGGCGTACGCGTACTGGGAGATCCGGCCGAAGTCCTCGGCCAGCTCCGGGTACGACGGCGCCATGCAGTCGCGGGCCACCGGCAGCAGCTCCGGCAGCGCCCGGTCGGAGTAGCCGAGCAGCCGCACCGCCCGGATCGCCCGGCGCATGATCCGCCGCAGCACGTAGCCCCGGCCCTCGTTCGACGGGGTCACCCCGTCGCCGATGAGCATCAGCGAGGTGCGCACGTGGTCGGCGATGACCCGCAGCCGTACGTCGTCCGGGTGCGACTCGTTCGCCGCGTGACCGGAGTGCACGCCGTAGCGCTTGCCGGTCAGCTCGGCGGCCTTGTCCAGGATCGGCTTGACCTCGTCGATCTCGTAGAGGTTGTCCACGCCTTGGAGCAGCGAGGCCATCCGCTCCAGGCCCATGCCGGTGTCGATGTTCTTCGCCGGCAGGTCACCGAGGATAGGGAAGTCCTCCTTGCCGGTGCCCGGGCCGCGCTCGAACTGCATGAAGACGAGGTTCCAGAACTCCAGGTAACGGTCCTCGTCGACCTCCGGACCACCCTCGCGGCCGTAGGCCGGGCCGCGGTCGTAGTACAGCTCGGAGCACGGGCCGCACGGGCCGGGAATGCCCATCGACCAGAAGTTGTCGGCCTTGCCGCGGCGCACGATCCGCTCGGCCGGCACGCCGGTGGCGCGCCAGATGTCGTACGCCTCGTCGTCGTCCAGGTAGACGGTGGCCCAGATCCGCTCCGGGTCCAGTCCGAAGCCGCCCGCCTCGACCGGCTTGGTGGCCAGGTCCCAGGCGAGCGGGATCGCCCCGGACTTGAAGTAGTCACCGAAGGAGAAGTTACCGTTCATCTGGAAGAACGTGCCGTGCCGGCTGGTCTTGCCGACCTCGTCGATGTCCGGCGTCCGGATGCACTTCTGCACGCTCGTCGCCCGCGCGTACGGCGGGGTCTGCTGGCCCAGGAAGTAGGGCACGAACTGCACCATGCCCGCGTTGATGAACAGCAGGTTCGGGTCGCTGATGGCGGGCAGCGGAGCGGACGGCACCACGGTGTGCCCGTTCGCCTCGAAGTGGGCGAGGAACCGCCGCTTGATCTCCGCCGTCTTCATCGCTGGTGGTCCTCCGGGAAAATCTCTCGATCACCGATCCGCGGGTCCTCCCGCAGCTCGGCGAACTGGTCGTCGTACACCTCGCCGCGGGCGAAGGCCTCGTGGATCTCCTGCTCACGCTCGGCCATGCCGACCCGGACGTCGTCCACGAACGCCCGGAGCGACTCGACCAGACCGCCGGCGGACTCGGACAGCCCGCTGGCGATGCCGGCCGGGGTGTACGCCTGCGCGGTCCGGGTGGCCTTGCGCACCACCAGGACGCCCACGGCCAGCCCGATGCCCAGCCAGAACAACCGCCTCATGTTCTCATCCTTCCCGCGTACGCCGGTCGGGGTCAGCGGTTGCCGCGCTTGGCGGCGCGACGCTGCTGCTTGATGGTGTCGCGCACCTCGCGCTCGGTCTCGGCGTGCCGGCGGGCGGAGGCGGCCCGGCGCACGCCGTAGCCGAACGCCGCCACCTTGACCAGCGGGTTCGCGGCGGCGGCGGAGACCACGGTGGCCAGGTTCGCCACGTTCGCGGTGACGTTCTGCGCGTGGCTGGTCATGGTGTCCACCTTGGCGAGCTGGAGGTTCACCCCGTCCAGCGAGGTCTGCACCTGCTCCAGCGCCACGTTGACGTTCTTCACCGTGGTGTTCACGTCACCGAGCAGCGGCGCGGTGCGCTCGTTCACGTCGGTGATCATGCGGGTCGTCGCGTCCACGGTGTGCCGCAGCCGCAGGATCGGCACCGCCAGCACGAGCACCAGCATCAGGAACGCGCCGGCCGCGATCAGCGCAGCGATCTCTCCACCACTCACGCGAAAGTCCTCCTCAAGCAGTGTCCCGGAACCCGACGCCCCGGAACGCGCGACCGTACCTACCCACTTCGCGCCACGCCGACCCGGTCACCGGGCACGGACGGGCGTGCCAGCCCCAGACCCTACCGTCCGTGATGGAAGTCGGCTCACGACGGTGAGGGGGTCACCTCGCCCAGCGGGTCGTCGGTCAGCGTCGGGTACGGATCCTCACCGGTGAGTGACGGATCGGTGGTCGGTGTCGGTCCGGTGCGCTCGTCGTCGATCGCGTTGCGCACCTTCACCGACACCAACGAGCCGGTGCACGCCGCCGCTGCGGGCTCGGCGGGCGTGGACGGCGCGGGTGCCCCGTCGATCGGCGGGGGTGTGCAGGTGCGGTCGCGTACCCACAGGTCGAGCGTGAGTTCGTCCCGGCGCCAGCAGGTGTAGCTGCCAGGGACCTTCTCGTCCGGGCAACGGTCGACCTTCCAGCGCCGCCACCCGTCCCCGGCCAGCGCCGTCTCGTAGACCGCGACGGTCTCCTTCCACCCCTGCTCCGACTCGACGGACCGTTCCCGCAGGCGGCAGTCCTGCAGGCACCAGCGGCTGCCGCTGACGTTGTCCACCGTGTTGCTCTGCGCCCAGGCGGGCACCGAGAGCTCGTCGAGGGTGTCGAAGACCGGGTCGCGGCTGAGCGTCCGCATCCCGAAGTAGAGCGGCACCGCACCCAGCAGCACGAGGCTGACCAGGGCGAGGATGCCCAGCCGCAGCCGGCTGCGCTCGCGCATCTGCCGGCGTAGCTCGGACCGCGCACCACGCAGCCCACCGGCCTCCGCGCCGCTGTCGGCCGGTCCGGGACCGCCGGGCCGTGGCCCCGCCGGCTCCCCCGGGGGTACGACCACAGCCGCCCGGGCCGCCGCCGGTGTCGCCGGGCCACCCGGTCCGGGCCGGCCCGTTTCCGGTCCGGGTGGTGCCGCC
>NZ_JBXUOV010000242.1:0-6834 GCF_057196585.1 Micromonospora sp. ATLC20 | reverse complement strand
ACGTCGGCCAGGTCGGGCCCGGCCGTGCCGCCGGCCGGGACGTGGGCGGGCGGGACGAGCAGCGGGCTGCCGTCGCGGACGTGGGCGACGAGTCGATGCAGCGTGTCGACCGCGTGCACGCGTACGCCCGGGATGACTGCCGCCTCGGCGGCGTTGCCGGCGGGTACGACGACGCGGGTGTGCCCGGCGCGGGCGGCGGCGGCGACCATCGGCAGCGTGCCGCGGACGGGGCGTACCGTGCCGTCGAGGCCGAGTTCACCGAGCACGACAGTGGCGTCAAGCGCGACCGGTGGCAGTTCACCCGAGCCGGCCAGGACGGCGAGCGCGATGGCGAGGTCGAACGCCGAGCCGTACTTCGGCAGTGTGGCAGGAAGCAGGTTGAGCGTGATGCGCCGGTTGGGCCACTTCTGGCCGGAGTTGACGATCGCGGCGCGGACCCGGTCGCGTGCCTCGTGAAGCGCGGTGTCCGGCAGGCCGGAGATGATCACGGCGGGCAGGCCGGGCGCCAGGTCGGCCTCGACCTCGACGAGATGTCCGGCGACTCCGGCCAGGCCGACGCTCAGCACTTTCGCGTACCCCATGTCAGAACGCGCCGCGGACGTGCTCGACGCGGGCGGGGCCGGTGAGCGGGAGCCGGACGGAGAGCACGTCGAAGCGGACCTCGTCGGCGGTGGTGCCGGTCTCGGCGAGCCAGCGCGCGGCCAGGCCGCGCAGCCGGCGGGCCTTGGCCGGTATGACGGCCTCGGCGGGGGAGCCGAACTGCTCGGTACGGCGCGTCTTGACCTCGCAGATGGCCAGGACCGGGCCCTCCCAGGCGATGATGTCGATCTCGCCCTCGGGGCAGCGCCAGTTGCGGGCGACCGGGCGCAGGCCCGTCTCGATCAGGTGCCGTAGCGCGCACCGCTCGCCGTACGCCCCGACGGCTCGGTTCCGGTTCGTCATGCCGGCCAGGATGCGACCGGCGGACGGGAGCGGGGGCGTCGTGCGGGGCCGCCCTGTGGACAAGGTGCCGCCTGTGGACGGAACGACGATCATGACTCCGATCTGCTACGGAGAGCGCGGGAGAGACGTGAGGCTTGCATGAATCGGTACGTCGAGCGGCTCGCGCGGATGGTGCCGCCTCCCGCCCGGTCGAGCGCGCCACCGAACTGGCCGGCGGTGGAGCGCTCGCTCGGCTTCGCGCTCCCCGGCGACTTCCCCTACCCGGACGTCGCGCCGATCTTCACGCCGTACGGCTACTGAGCGTGTTTTGTCGGCGACCCGGCGATATCGGCGCTGACCTGGGCCGATCCTCGGGAGGCCCGAATGGCGCGGCTGGAGCCCGTCGCATACCGTGCCGGTCGTGGACGGACGACGCAGCTATTCCGAGGATGAGCAGGGGTCGCGATGGGGCGACCGGGGATACGAGTCGGACTGGCGCGCCGCGGGCGAGCCCCGCTACCGCGACGACGACTACCGCACGCCCGAGCAGCGCGCCGGTGACAGCCGGTACGCCGAGCCGGGCCGGTACTCCGCCGCCGATCCGCTGGTGGACGACACGAGCAGCTGGCGGTCGCAGCGGCCGGACGACCCGGAGGTCTCCGGTGAGCTGCCCGGGTCGCGCGCCGGCCGTCGCGCGGCACGCGAGTCGGCGGCCGACCCGCTCGGCGCGGTGTCCCGCAGCGGCGTCGACGCGCTCGGCACCGCCGCGCACGGTAACCCGCTGTCGAGCACGCTCGGTGCGCCGGCAACCGCCCCGCTGACCGGCGCCGCACCGGCCGGTGCCGACCCGTACGGCCTCATCGTCCACGGCAGCGACCCGGCGGGCGGCGCCGACGCCCGGAGCGCTGCTGCCGGCGTCGAGAAGCCCCGGCTCAGCCCGATCGGCGGCTACCCGGTCGTCGAGCCGGCGCCTGGTGCCGACGGCGGGGCCGAAACGGCCGCCGCGGCACGGCTGAACCCCGGCGAGGCCACTCCGCTGCGAATCGGCGAGCGTCCGGGTGGTCCGGCCCAGCCGGCGGCGACCCCGAACCCGCTGGAGATGCCGACCGGCCCGATGCCGGCACTCATGCCCCGACCGGACGGTCCGCCGCCCGGCGACGGCGTCTACCGGACCCGGCGCCCCGCGCTGGCGGTGCTGCTGGCGGCGCTGGTGCTGGTGCTGGAGGTGCCGGCGGTGCGGGTGCTGCTGCACGGCCTGTTCGGCGACCCGGTGTCGACGTCGCACGTGGTGGTGGGCATCTTCCTGGTGGTGGGTCTGCCGATCTTCGGCACCGGCCTGTACGGGCTGCGCACCGGCGGGCTGGCGCTCGCCGACGGCAGCCGGGGCTGGCTGCGCCCGCCGACCGCCTACCTGACCGTCGGCCTGGTCCTCTTCCTCGCCGCCGCCCTCGCGGCCGGCTGAGCCCGACCCCAGTACGCCGGAGTGGCGGTGTCACCGACAGGGTGACGCCGCCACTTCGCCGTCCTGGAGTCGATCAAGGCGCACCTGGAGTCGATCACGCCGGCCTCCGCACCCGGGGGCCGGGCAGCGGAGAGGGCGCGTACACTGGTCGACTGGCGACCGCCTCGCGCGGTCGACCTCGCGTGCCCTCTCCACGGTCTCCTCCGTGGGGCGACGGCCTCCCTGGTCCCGGTCTGACGTACCGGGCCCACCCTGGCCGGCGACCGGGCGCCAGGCGTCCGGCCGCCGGCTGGACGGACAACCAGGGACAACGTAGGAGTAACCCACCATGGCCGTCGTGACCATGCGTCAGCTGCTGGAAAGCGGTGTGCACTTCGGGCACCAGACCCGCCGCTGGAACCCGAAGATGAAGCGCTTCATCTTCACCGAGCGCAACGGTATCTACATCATCGACCTGCGCCAGACGCTCGACTACATCGAGAAGGCGTACGAGTTCGTCCGCACCACCGTCGCCGGTGGCGGCAGCATCCTGTTCGTCGGCACCAAGAAGCAGGCCCAGGAGGCCATCGCCGAGCAGGCGACCCGGGTCGGCCAGCCGTACGTGAACCACCGCTGGCTCGGTGGCATGCTGACCAACTTCCAGACCGTGTACAAGCGGCTGCAGCGGATGAAGGAGCTGGAGGCCCTGGGTGACCTGAGCGGCACCGCCGCCGGTTACACCAAGAAGGAGACGCTCCAGCTCTCCCGCGAGAAGATCAAGCTCACCAAGACCCTCGGTGGTCTGCGGGACATGCAGAAGCTCCCGGCCGCGGTCTGGATCGTCGACACCAAGAAGGAGCACATCGCCGTCGACGAGGCCCGCAAGCTGGGCATCCCGGTGATCGCGGTGCTCGACACCAACTGCGACCCGGACGAGGTCGACTTCCCGATCCCGGGCAACGACGACGCCATCCGCTCGGCCGAGCTGCTGACCAAGGTCGTCGCCGCCGCCGTCGCCGACGGTCTGATCGCCCGTTCCGGCCGCAACCGGGGCGCGGACGAGAAGCCCGAGGCCGGCCAGGTCGCCGCCGACGAGCCGCTGGCCGAGTGGGAGCGCGAGCTGCTCGAGGAGCCGAAGAAGGCCGACGAGCAGCCCGCCGCCGCCGAGCCGGCCGCGCCGGCCGCCGAGCAGCCGGCGACCGCCTCCGCGGAGTGATCTCGCCGTCGCGTCCCCACCGTCCGGGTTCCCGGCGGTGGGACGCGACGGGTACGCCGGGCAGAACCGGCCCGGAACCGGGTAACCAGCACCCCAGACCACCTCACTGACACCGAAGAGAGAGTCATGTCCAACTTCACCGCCGCGGACGTCAAGAAGCTCCGCGACCTCACCGGCGCCGGCATGATGGACTCCAAGAAGGCGCTGACCGAGGCCGAGGGCGACTTCGACAAGGCCGTCGAGATCCTGCGCGTCAAGGGCGCCAAGGACGTCGGCAAGCGGGCCGGGCGCACCGCCGCCAACGGCCTGATCGCCCACTCCGGCCAGGCGCTGCTCGAGCTCAACTGCGAGACCGACTTCGTCGCCAAGAACGACGCCTTCATCGCGCTGGCCCAGCAGCTGGTCGAGCACGGCGTGGCCAGCGGCGCCACCAACGCCGAGGAGCTGCTCGCCAGCAGCATCGACGGCAAGAGCGTGGCCGACCTGATCCAGGAGCAGTCCGCCAAGATCGGCGAGAAGCTGGTGCTCAACCGCTTCGCCAAGCTGGACGGCGCCACCGCGGTCTACATGCACCGCAAGAGCCAGGACCTGCCCCCGGCGGTCGGCGTGCTGGTCGAGTTCACCGGCAAGTCGGACGAGGCGGCGGACGCCGACGCGCGCGCCGTGGCCATGCAGATCGCCGCGATGCGGCCGAAGTACCTCACCCGCGACGAGGTGCCGGCCGAGACCGTCGAGTCCGAGCGGCGCATCGCCGAGCAGACCGCCCGCGAGGAGAACAAGCCCGAGGCGGCGCTGCCGAAGATCGTCGAGGGCCGGGTCAACGCCTTCTTCAAGGACTTCGTCCTGCTGGAGCAGGCGTCGGTCGCCGACAACAAGAAGACCGTCAAGCAGGTGCTGGCCGACGCCGGCATCGAGGTGACCCGCTTCCTGCGGTTCGAGGTCGGCCAGGCCTGAGCCGCCGCACCGGGCCGTCCGGCCCGGGCACAGGGGAGAACGTCGACGAGGAGGCCGCCGGTGTACGCGACAGGCACCGCGGCCTCCTCGTCACATAGGGTCGGCAGGGGCACGTACGCGACGCTCGCGCGATGCGCGGGGAGAAGGGGCGGGGCGGATGACGCAGGTTGTGAGTGACCGGAGCCTGGCGGCGGAGGACCCGACCGCCCCTCCGCCCGGTCGGTCCCGCCGGGTGGTGCTGAAGCTCTCCGGTGAGGTCTTCGGCGGCGGCGCGATCGGCGTCGACCCCGACGTGGTGCAGGGCATCGCCCGCCAGATCGCCACCGTGGTACGCCGCGGCGTGCAGGTGTCGGTGGTGGTCGGCGGCGGCAACTTCTTCCGCGGCGCCGAGCTGCAGAAGCGCGGTATGGACCGGGCCCGCGCCGACTACATGGGCATGCTGGGCACGGTCATGAACTGCCTGGCCCTCCAGGACTTCCTGGAGAAGGAGGGCATCGAGACCCGGGTGCAGAGCGCCATCACGATGGCCCAGGTCGCCGAGCCGTACATCCCGCTGCGCGCGATCCGCCACCTGGAGAAGGGCCGTGTGGTCATCTTCGGCGCCGGCGCCGGCATGCCGTACTTCTCCACCGACACGGTCGCCGCCCAGCGGGCGCTGGAGATCCGTGCGGACGTGGTGCTGATGAGCAAGAACGGCGTGGACGCGGTCTACACCGCCGACCCCCGGATCGACCCGACCGCGAGCAAGCTCGACTCGATCACCTTCTCCGAGGTGCTGCGCCGTAACCTGCGGGTGGCCGACGCCGCCGCGTTCAGCCTCTGCATGGAGAACGGCCTGCCGATGCTGGTCTTCGGCGCCCAGGGCGACGACACCATCGTCCGGGCCGTCGGGGGCGAGAAGATCGGCACCCTGATCACCGCCTGACCGGCCCGCCGGACCGGCAGCGGTCCCTCTGCCACGGCAGCACCCGCACCACACACGACGAGCGACAGAAGGAGGCGAGGAGACCGGTGATCGACGACACCCTCCTCGAGGCGGAGGAGAAGATGGAGCGTGCCATCGAGCACGCCAAGGAGGAGTTCGGCGGCATCCGTACCGGACGCGCCAACGCCGCCATGTTCTCCCGGATCGTCATCGACTACTACGGCAGCCCGACCCCGCTGCCGCAGATGGCGTCCATCGCGGTGCCCGAGCCGCGCATGGTCATCATCAAGCCGTACGACAACTCGCAGCTGGGCGCCATGGAGAAGGCGATCCGCGACTCGGACCTCGGGGCCAACCCGAACAACGAGGGCAACCAGCTCCGCATCGTCCTGCCGCAGATGACCGAGGAGCGGCGCCGCGACATGATCAAGGTCGCCCGGCAGAAGGGCGAGGAGGCCAAGGTCGCCGTCCGCAACATCCGCCGCAAGGCCAAGGAGGAGCTGGACCGCCTGGTCAAGGACGGCGAGGTCGGCGAGGACGAGGGCCGGCGCGCGGAGAAGGAGCTGGACGACCTGACCCAGCGCTTCGTCGCCGGCGTCGACGAGTTGGTCAAGCACAAGGAGAGCGAGCTGCTCGAAGTCTGAGCACCCGCGTACCTCGCACGGCACCGCGCCGCCGTCGCCCGCCCGGGCGGCGGCCCGGTGCCGTCGTCGTGCCCGGCGGCGCACACCCTCGGGGCCGGGGCGGGTGCAGTAGGCTCGGCACGATTCCCGACCACCACGGGGTGAACGGCGGGAGTCGCCCGGCCGTCGGTCGGTAAACAGGAAGTCTCACGCCGGTAGGGGATGGTCTTGGTCTTGCGTCATGTGGTGGCTCTCGTACCGGCTGCCGGTGCGTGATGTCCCACCCCGACCCCTACGGCAACACCGAGTCGCGTGGCTGGGACCGCCCGGCCGCCCCGGCCCTGCCCTGGCCGGACACCGACCTGGAACCCGGCCCCTGGCGACCCGGCCCGGCCGCGCACACCCACCCCGCCGAGCCGGACACCTACGCCCGTCCCGGAGCAGGCCCGGACACGTACGCCGGTCCGGACACCTATGCCGCTCCGGACACGTACGCCGGGCCGTACCCGACGACCTCGCGGCACCACGACGGCCCGGGCCGGTACGACGGACCGCCGGCCGGCGACAGCGGGCGGCCCGCCGGGCCGGACCACGACGGGCCGTGGGGTGAGCCCGCCCGCGACGACGAGTACCCGACCGCGCAGATCGCGCCGGTGCGTGCCGAGCCCACCGAGCAGATCCCGGCGGTACGCGACGAGCCCGTCTCGGAGCCGCCGGCCGGCCGCCGCGGGCCGGGGCGCCGGCGGGCGAGCGC
>NZ_JBXUOV010000241.1:0-6985 GCF_057196585.1 Micromonospora sp. ATLC20 | reverse complement strand
GGCCGAGGGCGCCACCGCCGCCGGCCGCGCCGCCGACCCGTGGCTGGGTGCGGGCTACGCCCCGGCCGGCGTCGGAATCTGGTCCACGGCGGAGGACCTGGCCCGGCTCACCGCCGCGATGCTCGCCGGCACCGCCCCCGGCGCCGACGCCGCCATGCCCCGCTTCGACGCCGGGGACGACGGCCGGATCGGGTACGGCTGGTTCACCAGCCGGCACGGCGACCGGGAGGTCGTCTGGCACAACGGCGGCACCAGCGGCTTCCGGGCCTTCCTGGGCTTCGACCGGGCGGCCGGCCGAGGTGTGGTGGTGCTCGGCAACACCACACGCGACGTGGACCCGATCGGCCTGCGACTGCTCGACGTCTGAGGTGACGCGGCGGTCAGCGGGCCCGGTCGGCGGTGTCCTCGTCGCGCCGGGCCAGCGCCGAACGGCGGTAGCCGTACAGCGCGTAGACGACCGCGCCGAGCAGGAACCAGGCGCCGAACCGCAGCCACGTCACCGGGTCGAGGAACGTGATCAGCCAGATCGAGAAGATCACGCCGAGCGCCGGCACCACGGGCATGCCGGGCAGCCGGAACGTACGCGGGGCGTCCGGGCGGCGGTAGCGCAGCACGATCACCGCCACGCACACCACCACGAACGCCAGCAGGATGCCGATGTTCGTCAGCTCGGCGGCCTGCCGGATCGGCAGGAAACCGGCGATCAGCGCCGAGCCCACACCGACGATCCAGGTGACCCGGGTCGGCACCCGGCGTACCGGGTGCACCTTGGCGAACCAGCCGGGCAGCAGCCCGTCCCGGCTCATCGAGAACCACACCCGGGTCACGCCGAGCATGAACGTGAACATCACGGTGAGGATGCCGATGATCGCCCCGACCGCGATCACGCTGGCCAGCCCGGAGAGCCCGACCGAGGCGAACGCGGAGGAGAAGCCGCTCTCCGGGTCGATGTCCCGGTAGTTCTGCATGCCGGTGAGCACCAGCGTGGCCAGCACGTACAGCACCATCGAGACGACCAGTGACCAGATGATCGCCTTCGGCATGTGCCGGCGGGCGTCGCGCGACTCCTCGGCGGCGGTGCTCATCGCGTCGTACCCGAAGACGGCGAAGAAGACGGTGGCCGCGCCGGTGATCGCGCCGCCGACGCCGAACGGGAAGAACGGCGAGTAGTTGGCGGTCTTCACGTGGAAGAAGCCGACCACGATCACCAGCAGCACGACAGCGACCTTGAGGCCCACCACGAACGTCTCGAACCGGGCGGCGGCCTTGATGCCCCGGGTCAGCAGGAACGCGATGAGCAGGCAGAGCACCACCGCGAACAGGTCGACCCGGTGCCCGTCGCCGGTGCCGGGCGCGCCGAGCATCCAGGCCGGCAGGTCCGCGCCCAGCTCGTTGACGAGGAAGCCGAAGTAACCGGAGATGCCGATGGCGACCACGGCGACGATGGCTGTGTACTCCAGCAGCAGGTCCCAGCCGATGAACCAGCCGACCGCCTCACCGAGCACCGCGTACCCGTAGGTGTAGGCCGATCCGGCCCGGGGGATCATGCCGGCGAACTCCGCGTACGACAGCGCGGCGGCCGCGCTGGCCAGACCGGCGATCAGGAACGACACCAGCACGGCCGGGCCGGCGGTCTCGTTCGCCACCGCCCCGGCCAGCGCGAAGATGCCCGCGCCGATGATGCCGCCGACCCCGATCGCGGTGAGCTGCCACAACCCCAGTTCGCGGGAGAGGCCCGCGTCGGTCTCGTCGGCGATCTGCTCGACCGGCTTGCGCCGGAAGATGCCCTGTCCCACGGCCATGCCGGTCCCTCCCGTCGCACCGACGTACTCCGGCGGGGCCGCCGCCGTCCGGCGAGCCGCACCCGCATGGACGAACGTAGATGCTCGGCGCGAAGATCGCAGCGCGACGGCGGCGGTCAGCCCGGCGGCGGGCCGGCCACCAGCCGCCAGTACTGCCGTTTGCCCTCGTCGCGGACCACGACGCCGAGCCGGGCCAGCTCCCCGTGCAGCTCCCGGGTCTCGGCGTCGTGGCTGCCGTCGAGCGCCCGCTGCCGGGCGCGCAGCAGGGCGTCCGCGCCGGGCGGCAGGCCGGGCAGCCCTTCCACCCACCGCCGGTACGCGTCCCGGTGCGGGTCCTGCCCGGTCCACGGCCAGCCCTGCCTGGTGAACGCCTCCCGCAGCCGCTCGGCGTCCAGGTCGGACTTCTCCCGGGCCAGCTCGCCACCGGCGGTGTCCAGCAGCACCAGCGCCTTGCCGTCGACGAACACCCCCGCCACGTCGGCGCGGGCCAGGTCCCGGCCGTGCCCGTCGCGGTGCAGCCGTACCGTCCGGTGCCCGACCGTGACGGTCAGCCGCTCGCGGACCGCCACCACCGCCAGGAACAGCCCGCCGAGCAGGCCCACCCCGGCCCCGATCGGGTACGACCGCTCGTCCGGCCACCGGGCGAGCAGCTCGAACAGGCCCTGGAACGGGAACCAGGCCAGCCCGGCGATCCAGCCGGACAGCGCGGTTAGCCCGGCGCCCAGACCCGCCCCGAACAGCGGGAATCCCGCCCAGAACAGCACCAGCTCGCCGCGTCCGCCGTCGACCACGACGTCCTCGCCGGGTTGCCAGGCGGCCACTGTCAGGACACCTCCCGGCGCATCGTGCGAACCAGGCCGGCGACCAGCGGCAGGAGCACCCAGACGGCGAGCGATACGCCGAGCCGGCCCCACTGCCCGCCGGTCATCTCGGCGCCGAGCAGCGGCTCCATCGTGTACGAGGTGTCCAGCCAGCGAGCCGGCTCACGCAGCGCCGAGATCATCGCGGCGAGCAGGCTCCACACGGTGGGCAGCAGCAGGTAGGTGACGATCGCCAGCGGCGTGTTCAGCAGCAGCAGGCCGAAGGCGGCGCCCATCAGCACGCTCGCCACCTGGAACACGGCCGCGTGCGGCAGCAGTTGCCAGTCGAACGTCCAGGTGCCCGCCCCGCCGGAGGCGCGGGCGGCGAGCGTGCCGACGGCGGCGACGGCCAGGCTGACCAGCACCGAGGCGAGCGCGGCGAGCACCACCGCGGCGAGTTTGGCGACGATCACCCGTTCCCGGCGGGGCACCAGCGCGAACGTGGTGAGCGCGCTGCGCTGCGACCACTCGCCGGTGATGGAGAGGATGCCGAGCACCGGCAGCAGCAGCCCGACCGGCAGCAGCGACGGGGTGAAGAAGGCGGTGAACGTCTGGTCCGGCGCGTCGACGACGAACAGCTGCACCACCACGATCGCGGCCGCGATCAGCCCGATCGTGATCAGCAGCCAGCGTCCGGCCCGGGTGTCGGCGAGCTTGCGCAGCTCGACGGCGGTCAGCCGGGCCAGCGTCGGTCCGGCGACGGCGGCCTCGGGACGCGGCGGCGCGGGGGTACGGGTGGCGGTGGTCATCGGACGGCCTCCTTGGTCGACGCGCCGGCGGTGAGGGTGAGGAAGAGTTGTTCCAGGCCGCCGCTGCCGGCCGGGCGCAGCTCGGTGAGGACCAGTCCGGCGTCCGCCGCGGCCTGGCCGACCTCGCCCGGCTCGGCCCGGACCACGAAGCCGCCGTCGGTGCCGGCGGTGGCGGGCAGCGCGGCCCGGTCCAGCGTCAGGCGCAGGGCGTGCGCGTCACGGGCCCGCACGAGGGTGCCGGCGCCGGCGAGCAGCTCGTCCTTGCCGCCCTGGGCGACCACCCGGCCGCCGCCGATCACCACCAGCCGGTCGGCCACCGCCTCCACCTCGCGCAGCAGGTGCGAGGAGAGCAGCACCGTGCCGCCCCGGTCGGCGAAGTCGCGCAGCAGGCCGCGCATCCAGAAGATCCCCTCCGGGTCGAGGCCGTTGGCCGGCTCGTCCAGGATCAGGACCCGGGGGTCGCCCAGCAGCGCCAGCGCCAGGCCGAGCCGCTGCCGCATGCCCAGGGAGTACGCGCCGACGCGGCGCCGGGCCGCGGTGTCGTTCAGGCCGACCTGGTCGAGTGCCGTCGCCACCCGTCCCCGGTCCACGCCCATGGTCCGGGCGGCGAGCGTGAGCGTCTCCCGGCCGGTCCGCCCGGCGTGCTGCGCCGAGGCGTCGAGCAGCACGCCGATCTCCCGCCCCGGGTTGGGTAGCTGCCGGTAGGGGCGGCCACCGACTGTGGCGCCGCCCGAGGTGGGCGGCGTCATCCCGCAGATCATCCGCATCGTGGTGGACTTCCCGGCGCCGTTCGGCCCGAGGAAACCGGTCACCGAACCCGGTTCGCACCGGAACGTGACGTCCTCGACGGCGGTGTGCGGGCCGTACCGCTTGGTGAGCTGGTCGACTTCGATCATGCCGTCGAGCCTGCCGGGGCCACCCGGTCACGCGCTGCGGCCGGCGGTCTGCGCCGCCGTCGACCTCGGTTCACCGCAGGCGTCGACTTTGGTAGCTGGTAGCCGGGCCGGAGGGCTTCCTAGCATGGACGGGTGACCAGCGCCGCCGTACCCGATCATCCCTGGCTCCTGCCGGGCTCCCTGGTGCCCGCCCGAGCCGCCCGGCGGACGCCGCGGGACTGGTTCGTGGACGGCATGCTGTTCGTGGCCTCGCTGCTCTGGGTGCTGATCGCGCACGGCGACGTCACCAGCGCCACTCCGGAGTTCGGCCTCAACGCCGGTCCGACCTGGCTGGAGGAGGTCGACCTGCTGATCGGCCTGCTCGTCAGCGGCGCGCTCTGGCTACGCCGCCGCTGGCCGGTCGGGCTGGCGGTGGCCACCGCGCCGCTCATGTTCTTCTCGGTCACCTCCGGTGTCGCGTTGCTGATCATCATGTTCACCGTCCTGGTCCACCGGCCGCTGCCGGTGGGCCTGGGGCTGGTGGCCTGGCAACTGTTGAGCCTGCCGGTCTACCTCGCGGTCCGGCCCGACCCGACGCTGCCGGTCTGGGCCTCCGCCGTGTGGACCGGGCTGTTCATCTGCGTGGTGGTGGCGTGGGCGCTGTTCGTCCGGGCCCGCCGCCAGCTCGTGCTGTCCCTGCGGGACCGGGCCGAGCGGGCCGAGGCCGAGCAGCAACTCCGGCTCGACCAGGCCCGGCAGCTCGAACGCGGCCGGATCGCCCGCGAGATGCACGACGTGCTCGCCCACCGGATCTCCCTGCTCAGCCTGCACGCGGGCGCGCTGGAGTTCCGGCCGGACGCGCCGCCGGAGGAGGTGGCGCGGGCGGCCGGGGTGATCCGGGCCAGCGCGCACGCCGCGCTCCAGGACCTGCGCGAGGTGATCGGCGTGCTGCGGGCCGAGGTCGGCTCCGAGGCCACGCCGGAACGGCCGCAGCCCACGCTGGCCGACGTGCCCGCGCTGGTCGCCGAGAGCCGCGACGCCGGGGTACGGGTCGCCGTGGTCGACGAGGTGATCGAGCCGGAGGCGGTGCCCGCGGCGATCGGGCGCAGCGCGTACCGGATCGTGCAGGAGGGGCTGACGAACGCCCGCAAGCACGCGCCCGGCGCGGTGGTGACGGTCCGGCTCGCCGGGGGCCCGGGGGACGGGCTCGTGGTGGAGATCGTCAATCCGTGGCCCGTCGGTGCGCCCGCCACCGCTATCCCGGGTGCCGGCACCGGGCTGGTCGGGATCGCCGAGCGGGTCACGCTCGCCGGTGGCCGCCTCGAACACGGACGGGACGCCGACGGCGGGTTCCGGCTGACCGCCTGGCTGCCCTGGGCGGCGACCCGGTGAGCGCGCCGGTGCGGGTGCTCATCGTCGACGACGACCCGCTGGTGCGCGGCGCGCTGTCGATGATCCTCGGCGGGGTGCCCGACCTGGCGGTGGTCGGCGAGGCCGCCGACGGCGCCGAGGTGCCCGACGCCGTCGCCGCGCACGCCCCGGACGTGGTGCTGATGGACATCCGCATGCCCCGGGTCGACGGGCTCGCCGCCACCGAGGCGCTGCGTGCCACCGCGGAACCGCCCGAGGTGCTGGTGCTCACCACGTTCGACGCCGACGAGCAGGTGCTGCGGGCGCTGCGCGCCGGGGCGAGCGGCTTCCTGCTCAAGGACACCCCGCCGGCCGAGATCGTGGCGGCGGTACGCCGGGTCGCGGCGGGGGAGGCGACGCTGTCGCCGGCGGTGACCCGCAAGCTCATCGCGCACGTCACCGCCACCGCGCCGGCGCCCGGCCCGGACCCGAAGCGGGAGCGGGCGGTACGACTGCTCGACGGGCTCTCCGAGCGGGAGCGGGAGGTCGCGGTGCTGCTCGGCCGCGGCCGGACCAACGCGGAGATCTCCGCCGAGCTGTTCATGAGCGTGGCGACGGTGAAGGCGTACGTGTCGCGGCTGCTGACGAAGCTCGACCTCAACAACCGCGTGCAGGTGGCCCTGCTGGTCCAGGACGCCGGCCTGGTCTGACGCGCAGAAGCTCTCATTCGTGATAGTTCCAAGAATGAGAGTGTCGCCTCTGACGCATGCGTCTCCTGCCGACCGACAAGGCGGTCGACGGTGTCACGGCGATCGGGCCGGCCGAACTGCTCGCCGCGTGGCGGGATTGAACTGCTGCCGTTTCCCGGCCGTACCAGTGGTCGAGGATGTGGTGCGGCCGTTCCGCCGTACCGCTGCGAGCTGCGGGAGGCCTGCCGTGCGAGTTGGTGAGCAGTCGACGGATCCCATCGACCAGATCCTGGGCGAGGTGCCGGTACCGGCGCCGTTGACCCCCGAGGACGTCCGCCTCGCGGTCCGGGCGGTGGTGGTGCACGCCGCCGAGGAGTGGCCCGCGGGGCCGAAGTGCCGCAACGACGGGTCGTCGTTCCCCTGCCGGTTGCATCGCTGGGGCCGGCGGGTGCTGGAGACACACGGTCTCAACGACCGTCAGATCGACGCGCTGATCCGGCACGGCAACCCGTTCGTGCACGTGCCCTTCCCGTTCGTGCTGACCGGGCCGTCCGGCGCCCGTCCGGCCCCGGGGCAGGTGGCCCGCCAGGCCGGACAGGTGACGCGGCCGGGCGTACCCGGTCAGGCCGGCCGGCCCGTGCCGGGGCAGCAGGCCCGGGC
>NZ_JBXUOV010000240.1:0-7108 GCF_057196585.1 Micromonospora sp. ATLC20 | reverse complement strand
GGCCTGGCCGGCGTGGACCGGCCCACGCCCGGCGCGGTACCCGCCGACGCGGCGACGCTGTTCGCGCCGGAGGCCGCGCAGGGCTTCCGGGACCGCTGGCGCGACGTGCAGCTGCGCTTCGTGGACGACCCGCGCGCCGCGGTCGGCGAGGCGGAGTCGCTGGTCGAGGAGGCCATCGAGGCGCTCTCCACCGCCCTGCGCGAGCAGCGCACCCGGCTCGGCGCCTGGCAGGAGTCCGGCTCCACCGACACCGAGCAGCTCCGGGTCGCCGTGCGCGGCTACCGCGACTTCCTGGACCGCGTGCTGGGCCGCTGAGAAACCGACACGAAGCCCCGGCCGGTGACCCGGCCGGGGCTTCCGCACGTCCGGACCGAACAGCAGGTATGAAACTTCGCAATCGGGGTACGTGCGGTCAGCGGTGCACACGAGGGGAGCACGGTCATGGGCGGTGGCGGCCTGCGATTGAACATGAACGCCCTGGACTATCTGATCCTGGCGCTCTACTTCGTCACGGTGCTCGGCGTCGGTTTCGCCGCCCGGCGCGCGATCCGCACCAGCGTGGACTTCTTCCTCTCCGGCCGCTCGCTGCCCGCCTGGGTCACCGGCCTGGCGTTCGTCTCGGCGAACCTGGGCGCGCTGGAGATCATCGGCATGGCCGCCAACGGCGCCCAGTACGGCATCATGACCGTGCACTACTACTGGATCGGCGCCGTGCCGGCGATGGTCTTCCTCGGCATCGTGATGATGCCGTTCTACTACGGCTCCAAGGTCCGCAGCGTCCCCGAGTACCTGCGGCTGCGCTTCAACCGCCCCACCCACCTGCTCAACGCGATCAGCTTCGCGGTCGCGCAGGTGCTCATCGCGGGCGTAAACCTCTACGCGCTGGCCCTGATCATGCAGGCGTTGCTCGGCTGGCCGCTCTGGTTCGCGATCATCGTCGGCGCGGTGATCGTGCTGGCGTACATCACCGTCGGCGGGCTCTCCGGCGCCATCTACAACGAGGTGCTCCAGTTCTTCGTGATCATCGCCGGTCTGGTGCCGATCACGGTGATCGGGCTGGTCAAGGTCGGCGGCGTGAGCGGCCTGATGGACGCGGTCCGCGACTCCAAGCTCGGCGAGGCCGGGCTGCACGCCTGGGAGGGCACCGGCAGCACCGGCAACCCGCTCGGCGCGCACTGGCTGGGCATCGTGTTCGGCCTCGGCTTCGTGCTCTCCTTCGGCTACTGGACCACGAACTTCGCCGAGGTGCAGCGCGCCCTGTCCGCGCGGAACATGAGCGCCGCCCGGCGTACGCCGATCATCGCCGCGTACCCGAAGCTGCTCATCCCGGCGGTCACCGTGATCCCCGGCCTGATCGCCCTGGTCACCGTGAAAGGGCTGGGCGCCGACGAGGGCGACCTGGTCTACAACAACGCGATCCCGCTGCTCATGCGCGACCTGCTGCCCAACGGCGTGCTCGGTATCGCGGTCACCGGCCTGGTGGCCTCGTTCATGGCCGGCATGGCGGCGAACGTCAGCGGCTTCAACACCGTGTTCACGTACGACATCTGGCAGGCGTACTTCCGGCGCGACATGCCGGACGAGCACTACGTGAAGGTGGGCCGGCTCGCCACCGTCGGCGCCGTGGTGATCGGCATCGGCACCGCGTTCATCGCCGCCGGGTTCAGCAACATCATGAACTACATCCAGGCGCTGTTCTCGGTGTTCAACGCGCCGCTGTTCGGCACGTTCATCATCGGTATGTTCTGGCGGCGGATGACGCCGCTGGCCGGGTTCTGGTCGCTGCTGTCCGGCACCGTCGTCGCCACCGCCACGTACCTGCTCTACAAGGGCGGCGTGATCAGCTTCAACTCGGACCTGGAGGAGAGCTTCTGGGGCGCGGGCCTGGCCTTCGCCACCGTCGCGGTGGTGGCCGCGATCGTCACGCCGCTGACCCGGCCGAAGACCGACGACCAGCTGACCGGGCTGGTGTACGGCCTCAGCGACACCACGCTCGCCGACGACTCACTGGCCGGCGACGCCGCCTGGTACCGCTCCCCGGTGCTGCTCGGCGTCGTCGCGGTGGTCCTCGCCGCCCTGTTCTACATCCCGGTCTTCTGAAGGAGGGGACGCACGCCATGGCAGACGACGCGGGCCGCCACTACCAGGGCGGCGAGGCGCACGACCCGCTGGTCGACGAGACCGAGGACGCCCGGGAGGAACGCTCCGCCGCGGCCCGGCTCTTCGACATCCGCCGGGTCATCGGTGGCCTGTTCGTGGTGTACGGGCTGATCGTCGGGCTGATGGGGCTGTTCGACACGTCCGCCGAGATCGACAAGGCGCAGGGCGTCCGGATCAACCTGTGGGCGGGCGCGGCGATGCTGGTGTTCGGCCTGCTGATGCTGCTGTGGCTGCGGCTGCGCCCGACCGAGACGCCGGAGCAACACCACGACGAGTCCTGATCCCCGCCGACCGCATGGCGCGGCCCGCACCGGGTACGCCTCGGGGATCAGGCGGAAGGGACAGGAGGGCAGCAGCATGACCGATCGTGACCGCGGTGGCGAGCGGCCGCTGGAGGAGACCCCCGAGGTGGCCGCGGCGGTGGACGACGACAGCACGGTGCCCCAGTTGCGCAGCGGCGGCACCGACCCGGACAACCCCGTCTTCACCGAGCCCGACGGGGCGGTGCCCGACACCGGGTCGCCGAACCTCATCGGTGACCCGTACGCGGCCGGTACCGGCGCGACAGGCACCGGGACGGGTGCCGCACCGGACGACATCCGCACCGGCGCCGAGCAGCCCTGGGATCCGGAGGACCTGGTGCAGGCCCGCGGTCAGGACATGACCCCGGAGAACCTGGAGCGGGCCCGCCGCGACCTGGCCGAGCTGGGTCGGGCGGCGATCGAGCGCACCGTGCCCTGACACCGGCACGGCCGAGGGCCCCTGGCCGACGTGGGCGTCGACCAGGGGCCCGGGGAACCCGCGCGGCGGTGCCTCACTCCCGCCGCCGCGGGTGGCCCGTACCGCGGCTCAGGAGAGCGGCGGGTACGCGTTCTGCATGAGCTGCTGGAACTGGGCGGCGAACCAGGCGCCGGAGATCGGCGCGTCCGGCAGGGCACCGGACATGCTGTTGCCGTTGCGGGCGTTACCGGTGTAGGTCGGGTCGCACATCCGGTCGAAGCCCTTGCCCTCGTTGTTCGGGATCTCCTTGCTGGAGCCGTCCGACTCACCCGGGGGCTTCACCCAGACGTAGGCGTCGATCCCGGGCTCCGGGTTGGCCCGCGGCCGCTCGCCGAGGCCCGCGCCGGCCTGGTTGCACCAGTTGCCGGTGTGGAAGCGGCGGTCGACCCGGCCGCCGTCGACGTACGCGTCCACGCTGGTCGACGGGCCGGGGCCGGTCGGCCGGGCGGTGCCGCCCCAACCGTTGCGGGAGGTGTCGATCAGCATGCCGATGTTGCTGTCGAAGCCGATCGAGACCAGCTTCTGCCGGAACGCCTGGGCGAACGACAGCTCGTCGAGGTACTGGTTCCAGTCGGCCCACTTGGACTGCCGCACGGTCTGGCCGTTCACCGTGTCGGTGATCTTGACGTACGGCTCCTTCAGCGCGGAGTAGTTCGCCGTGTTGACGATGAAGCCCTGCACGTTGGCGACGGTGCTGCCGGACGCCACGGCGGCGGCCTTGAGCTGGTCGGCGACCGGGCCGAAGTTGCTGTCCCAGCCGATCCAGCCGTGGTGGGCGGCGTCGATGTAGTTGTAGACGTTGCCGATCGCACCCAGCTTCGCCAGGGCGTAGCCGACACCGTTCACGTACGCGCCGTTGGCCTTCACCGTGTCACACATGACCGTGCCGCCCGCGTTGCCCGAGGTGTTGGTCACCAGGTTGGGCAGCGAGTCGATCTCGATGATGTTGACGATGCGCAGGTTCCGGTACTTCGAGTCGCCCTGGATCGCGGCGATCGGGTCGATGTACTCGGCCTTGTAGCGGGGCAGCTCGTCCGGGCCCAGCTCACCGTTCGAGGCGAGCGCGGAGCAGTCCCGGCCGGGCAGGTTGTAGATGACGAACTGGATGTAGCCGGCGCCCTGGGCGAGCGCGGCGTCCAGGTGGTCACGGACGCCCATCGCTCCGTTGGAGCTGCTGTCCGGCGTGCCGTTGATGGCGGCGATCCGGTCGATCCAGACGGCGGTCGGGTTGTTCGACACCCGGTTGCCGCCGGACACCGACTCGGCCTTGGCCTTCCACTCGGGGTTCACGTACCCCTTCACGCCGGCGTACGGGTTGTCGACCCGCTGCCCGGGCGGCGGGGTCGTCGTCGGCGGCGTCGAGGTCGGCGGCGTCGACGTCGGCGGGGTGCTCGTGGGGGGAGTGCTGGTCGGCGGCGTACTCGTCGGCGGGGTGCTGGTGGTCGGCGTGCCGCCGTTGCACACAGTGCCGTTGAGCGTGAACTGGGTCGGCTTGGGGTTGCTGCCGCTCCAGGAGCCGTTGAAGCCGATGGTGGTGCTGGCGCCGCTGGCGAGCGCCCCGTTGTACGACTCGTTCTGCGCGGTGACGTTCTGGCCGCTCTGGGACCACCGCGCGGACCAGCCGTTCACCACCCGCTGCGAGCTGTTCGGGAAGGTGAAGCCGAGGTTCCACGACGTGAGCGCGTCACCGATGTTCTTGATGGTCACGGTGCCGGTGAATCCACCGGGCCAGTCGCTGGTCGTGTAGGTCACGCTGCACTGCGTGGCGGCCTGCGCCGCGGTGACCGGGAGGGTCACCAGTCCACCGGCTACCAGGACGCCGGCGCCGGTGAGCGCAAGCGTCCGGTTCCGGCCGGACAGCCTTCTCCACAGATTCATGCCACTGATCTCCTTGGGCGAGACCGGATCCGCGTACGGCCCGGCGCAATGGCGGCTGCGGTCGTCCTGCGGGAACGACCGTGCGCGCCACGGGTTACTTCGGGGGACGCCCGACCCGGACGGGCGTTGTGGGGGTGGTGGTGCCGACCGGTCCGCAGGACCGGCCGATGGAGCCGGACGTCGGCCGATGGTGCCGGCTGCCCTCGACGTCTGAGCTCGCGGTGTGGCTCCCCGAACCGCGTGCAGCGATTCTTGCATGGGAGCGCTTCCATGGCAATGGCTCGATGCGCCTCGCCCCACCGTACCGCCGCCCCCAGTCGCGCCGCCCCACCGGCGCCCCTCAGCTCGGGTGGAACGTCATGGGTGCCGAAACGGCCCGGAGACACCCATGACGTTCCACTCGGCGCGCGGACCGCGGTCGCGGCGAAGGACATCCGATCCGCGCGCGGCGTCGGACAGGGCACGCATCCGCCCCAACATCAGCAAATCCCTAAAAGCGAATCTTTCCCCGAATAAGTCGCGAAAAGGTCTAACGTCGGCCTTAGCTCGACCGACGTCGGGCTCAGGACGAACAGGGATGGAGACGCTGGTCATGGCTAAGAAGATGCTCGGGAAGGTGGTCGCGGGCGCCGCCCTCGGCGGAGCCGGCCTTCTCGCGTTCACCCCGGGAATGGCCTACGCGGGCGGGCACGACGAGGGCAAGGTCATCGCCAAGCCCCACGTGGTGAAGGCGGGGGACACGGTCGAGCTGCTCGCGATCTGCTCCGAGCCGCAGAAGCACGCCACCGTCTGGTCGAAGGTCACCGGCAAGGTCGACCTGCACCCGGCCCGCGACGGCGAGCACGGCGACTGGGCCGACCGCGGCGGCGACTGGGGCGGCGACCAGGACTGGGGCTGGGACGACAAGGGGCCCGACGGCAAGGACGAGCACGGCAAGGGCCCGGACGGCAAGGACGACCACGGCAAGGGCCCGGACGGCAAGGACGACCACGGCAAGGGCCCGGACGGCAAGGACGACCACGGGAAGGGCCCGGACGGCCGCGGCGAGCCGGGCGGGGAGGGGCACGGTCCGGACGGCAACGGCCCCGGCGGCAACGGTCCGGACGGCAACGGGCCCGGCGGGAACGGCCCGGGTGGCGACGGCATGCCGCAGCCTCCGGCGAACCAGCCCCAGCCGCCGGCCGGTCAGCCGGAAGGGCAGCCGCAGCCGGGTGGCGCGGGCGCCGGCGCGGCCGTCGACCCCGGCGACTGGCAGGGGCACGACGAGTACGGCCAGGACGCCGAGCCGGGCTGGGAGAAGGAGAAGCCGGGCGGGCCGGACTGGACCAAGGACGAGCACGGCCCCGACGGCAAGGACCGGCACGGCAAGGACGCCAAGGACGAGCACGGCAAGGACGACCGTGGCGGCCGGCCGGACGACAAGGGCAAGGACGGCAAGGACGAGCACGGCTCCTGGCAGGACGGCAAGGACGACTGGCAGGGCGGCAAGGACGCCAAGGACGAGCACGGCTCCTGGCAGGACGGCAAGGACGACTGGCAGGGCGGCAAGGACGACTGGCAGGGCGGCAAGGACGACTGGCAGGGCGGCAAGGACGACTGGCAGGCGAGCGGAGGCGCCTGGCAGGAGGACAAGGGCGACTACGGCAAGGACGCCGAGCGCGACTACGGCAAGGACGAGTGGGAGCACGGGAAGGACTTCGTCTACTACGGCGAGGCCACCGTGTCGCACGACGCCCGGCCGGGCCGGTACGAGCTGCGGGGCACCTGCGGTGAGGGCGAGCTGGTGGTCCTGCCGCGCGGTGGGGTCGACGGCGGCGACGGTGGCATGACGACCACCGGCGTGGACCGTACCCTCGCCACCGGCGGCGCGGGCATGATCGGCGCCGCGGCGCTGGGCGGCCTGGTGCTGCTGCGCCGGCGGCGGGCCGGTGGCCTGGTCTGACCGGACGACGACCCGGGCCGGCGGCCGCCACGGAAGTCCGTGGCGTGCCGCCGGCACGGCCGTCGTCGTCCTGCTCGCCATGGCCGGGGCCGGTCTGATCGGCGCGTCCGTGCGGACCGTCCCGCCACCGTCACCGCCGCAGCCGCTCGGTCAGGCGGCTCCGGCCACCACCGGCCCGCAGAGCGATCCGGGTGGCGCCGACGCCGACCCGGACGCCGAGGGCCGACCCGCACCGGGCACCGAGGGCCAATCGGCACCGGGCACCACCGGCGAGTCCACACCGGGCGGCACCGGCCGGCCGGCAGCGGACCCCGCCGGGGGCGGCCCGGCGACGCCAGGCCCGGCAAC
>NZ_JBXUOV010000239.1:0-7135 GCF_057196585.1 Micromonospora sp. ATLC20 | reverse complement strand
GCCGCGCGGACGCGGCCGGCCGACTGCGGTCCTGGACGGCCCGGCCGCCGTCGTGGCGAGTGGGTCCGGTCAGGCGGACAGTGCGGTGGCGACCTCGCGCAGCGGGCGGCCGGACTCGGCGATCGGCACGGTGAACGAGAGCCACGAGCCGTCGGTGAAGTCGATCCGCAGCCGCTTCGGGTTGAGCCGGTGCCAGCCCACCCGCGCGGAGGCGATCTCGCCGCGCGCGGCCGACCACGCCACGGCGGTCTCGGCCAGCGCGCGTTCCTCGGCCTCGCGCCCGGCCAGCAGCTTCACCCCGCCGGTACGGCAGATCAGCAGCCGCCGGTCGGTGACCGCGAGCAGCGTCTCCCGGACCTGAAGGTCGGGCCGGGGCGGGCGGAGCGCGCGGTGCAGGCGGGAGGCGGCGGTGCCGGGGGCGCCGCGCCCGGCGATCCCCCAGCCGATCACGTCGACCAGGCGGTCGCCGCGGTCCCAGGTGGCCAGTGGCAGCAGGATGTTGAGCAGCACCGAACCGACGGTCCGCCGGCTCGGCTCGCCAGTGGACTCCGGCTCGGGCGGCGGCGCCGGAGCGAGCCCCTGGCCGACATCGGCCTTGGCGTGGGCCAGGACGCGCTCGCCCGGCTCGACGAGCAGGCCGATCCGGTCGCGGTATCTGGTCTCGTCCATCGGCTCAGTATCGGTCGTGGCCGTAGCCGTCGTCGGCGGGGCGCTCCGCGCCCGGCGCGTTGCCCATCACCTCGCCGACGATCTCGCGTACCCGGGCGGCGGCGGCCTCCTGCGCCCGGTTCGCCGCCGAGGTGATCTCCTCGGCGAGCGTGTACGAGTCGAAGCGCATGGCCCGCGCGTTGATGTCGGTGGAGAGGATCTTGCCGTCGGCGGCGGCCACGACGGTGACCAGGCCGGAGTCGCTGACCCCCTCGGCACTGCTCTGCTCCAGCTCGGCCATCCGCGCGCCGAGTTCGCGCTGCCACCCGTCCAGGTTGCGGGCCAGCGCCTCGATCCGGTCCAGGGCCGGGAACGTCATTGCTGCCTCTCAGTTCACGATCGAGTCGAACACGTTCTGCACGCCCTTTGTGTACGGGCCGAGATCATCGCGGTACGTGCCGTCCACCAGGTAGTTGCGGTCCTTGCGCCCGTCGGAGACGTCGTGCAGGCCCATCCCGGTGTCGAGCAGGGCGCCGCCGATGCCGGGGATGTTCACCGGGGACGCCTGGTTGATGGCGAACTTGCCCGGGAAGAGCACGGCGGCGCGTTCGACCTTGAAGGCGAGCGCCGCCTTCGTGTAGCCGGACTTGCTGAACGCGCTGTACGCCTTCTTGGCCCGGCGCAGCTCCATCACCACCTTGGCGTAGTGGTCGAGCAGGTTGGCGACCTTCTGGAGCTTGGTGGCGAGCTTCGTGAGGATCTCCGCGAACCGCGCCACGATCTTGACCATACGGCCGACGGTGGTGGCGAGCCGAGCCAGCACCCGCACCACTGTGGCGGCAAGGCTCACGCCGGCGCTCAGCGCCGCCGCCACCGCGGCGATGATGATCTCGGTCAGGAACCAGAGCAGGAACTCCAGGATCAGCTCGACCAGCAGGTTGAACGCGTCCACCGACGCGTTCGCGGAGTCGACGAGCACCTCCTTGGTGCCGTCCAGCCCCTTTGCGAGATCGTCCATCGCCTCCTCGATGGACTGCATCGAGGCGTGGAACTTCTCCGCCGCGTCGCCGTCCCAGGCGCCGCGCAGCCGCGCCCGGTCGGCGATCTGGTCACCGGCGATCTGCCGGACCGCCTCACCGGTGGTCATCGCGAGCTGGGCCGCCCGCATCAGGTCGTCCGGCTCACCGGCGACCAGTTCCAGGAGCTGCTCGAACGGCCACAGCACCGCGTTCGACAACGGCTTGAACGGGTCGGGCGTGCCCGACACGATCTGCTCGAAGTAGGTCTTGTTGCGCTGGAGCGCCTCGGTGCTCATCCTCGCTCCCCCTCAGCCGCCGGCAGTGAACATCGTGTCGTTCGCCGCGTCCGTGTCGTCGTAGGCGGCGGCGGTCTCGGCGATCCCCGTGGCGACGGTCAGCATGGTCTCGGCGCCGTCCGCCAGCCCTTGCAGGCACGCCTCGAACTGCTCCTCGTACGCCGCGGCGAGGCTGAACGACGCGGGCATCACGCCGAAGGAGTGCCGGGCCACGTGGCCGTCGCGGAACACCCGCTCCAGCTCGCGGAACCGGCCGGCCCGGTCCCGGGAGGCGGCGGCGAACGCCCTCAGCGCCTCCGGCTGGACGTCGAGATTCCTGCTCGGACTGGTCACGGACCCTCCCCAGTGTCCGGTGGGAACTTCCACCGTCGTCGACGGCGCCACCAGACTAGGGGATACGCGCACCCGGTCAGGGGACACCGCGGCTGGCACGGGCACGGTAGACAGGGGAGGCACAGCACTTACCTGCGAGGAGATCGCCGATGATCCTGGCCCGCGCCGAACAGGTCAGCCGCCGCTACGGCGAGGTGCTGGCACTGGACCGGGTCGACCTGACCGTCCGGTCCGGGGAGCTGGTCGGCCTGCTCGGCCCGAACGGCGCCGGCAAGAGCACGCTGATCAACCTGCTGGTCGGGCTGCGCCGTCCCACCGCCGGCCGGGTCGAGCTGTGCGGCGGCGACCCACGCGACCCGGCCAGCCGGCGGCAGCTCGGCGTCACCCCGCAGGAGACCGGCCTGCCCGGCACGCTGCGGGTCGGCGAGGTGGTCGACTTCGTCTCCGCGCACTTCCCCGACCCGGTGCCGCGGGGCGAACTGCTCGACCGGTTCGGCCTCGCCGACCAGGTACGCCGGCAGACCGGCGGTCTCTCCGGCGGCCAGCGTCGCCGGCTCGCCGTGGCGCTGGCGTTCGTCGGCCGTCCCCGGCTGGTGGTGCTCGACGAGCCGACCACCGGCCTCGACGTGGAGGCGCGGCACGCGCTCTGGGACGCGATCCGCGGCTTCCACGCCGACGGCGGCACCGTGCTGCTGAGCAGCCACTACCTGGAGGAGGTGGAGGCGCTCGCGCAGCGGGTGGTGGTGATCGGCCACGGGCGGGTGCTGGCCGACGACTCGGTGGCCGCGATCCGCGGGATCGTCGGCGTACGCCGGGTCAGCCTGGTCGCCGACGACCTGCCGGCGCTGCCGGGCGTGGTCGCCACCGAACGCGCCGACGGGCGGGTGCACCTGCTGACCACCGACGCCGACCAGCTCGTCCGCGACCTGGTCACCTCCGGGGTGCCGTTCCGCGACCTGGAGGTCCGGCCCACCTCGCTGGAGGAGGCGTTCCTCGCCATCACGGCCGACGACCGGCCCGCGCCCACCCCCGCCTAGGAGGCCGCCGTGCCGCTCGCCCTGGTCCACGCCCGCTACCAGCTCATGGAGATCGTCCGAGTACCGGTCGCGGTGTTCGGCAGCGCCTTCTTCCCCGCCGCCTCGATGCTCTTCTTCGTGGTGCCGTTCGCCGGCGACGACCCCACCGGAGCCACCTACGCCACCGCCGCCATGGTCACGTTCGCGGTGATGACCGCCAACATCTTTCAGTACGGCGTGGGTGTCGCCGAGGACCGCGACCAGCCCTGGAACCCGTACACCCGGACCCTGCCGGCCGGGCCGGCGCCACGGCTGGCCGGGCGGATCCTGGCCGGGCTGGTGCTGACCTACGTGTCGATGATCCCGGTGGTGGTCATCGCGGCGGTCGCCACCGAGGCCCGGGTCAGCGCGGTGCAGTTCCTGCTCGGGCTCGGCGCGGTCGCCGTGGTCTCGGTGCCGTTCACGCTGCTCGGCCTGGCGATCGGTTACTCACTGCCGAGCAAGGCCGCGATCGTGGTGGCACAGGTGGTCTTCTTCCCGCTCGCGTTCGGCGGCGGCCTGCTCTCCGGGCCGGACGACGCGCCCGGCTTCATCAAGGCGATCGCCCCCTACCTGCCGACCCGGGGCGCCGTGGAGCTGATCTGGGCGGCCGTCACCGACTGGCAGCCCGATCCCCGGGCGCTGGTGATGCTGGTGGTCTGGGTGGTGGCGCTCGCCGCGGTCGCCGGGTGGGCGTACCGGCGGGACGAGGGACGCCGCTTCAGCTGACCTTTTGTCCGGTTCCGGCCCGGTGGCCGACCCGGCGGTGCCACGATGCCGACAGGGCGGGCGCGCGGAGCCGCCCCCGGCGAGAGGGGTCACCGTGAACGGCGTCGAGCCCGGCACGCCCTGCTGGACCGACCTGGCCACGCCCGGTCTGGACGACGCACGACGGTTCTACCCCGAGCTGTTCGGCTGGACCGGAGAGATCTCCCCCGAACCGGAAGCCGCCGGCTACACCGTCTTCCGCAAGGACGGCAAGGCGGTCGCCGGGGCCGGCCCACCCGGCACGCCGGACCAGGTGCCGGTCTGGTCCACGTACGTGGCGACCGACGACGCCGACCTGGTCGCCACAAGGGTCGAGGCGGCCGGCGGGCAGGTCGTCGTCTCCCCGTTCGACGTCGCCCAGCAGGGCCGGATGGCGGTCCTCGCCGACCCGGCCGGCGCGGTGTTCAGCGTGTGGCAGCCGATGGCGATGCGCGGGGCCGAGCTGTACAACGCGCCCGGCGCGATGTGCTGGAACGAGCTGGTCACCCCCGACCCGGAGGGCGCGAAGGAGTTCTACGCACTGGTCTTCGGCTGGCATCCGGAGGAGCGCCCGGCCGGACCGGTCGCGTACACCGGGTGGCGCTGCGGCGCCCGGATCGTCGCCGGGATGCTGCCCCGGGCCGAGCCGATGCCGGAGGACCTGCCCGCGTACTGGGCGGTCTACTTCGCGGTGGAGGACGCAGACGCGACCGCCGCCCGGGCCGCGGAGCTGGGCGGCACGATCCTCGTCCCGCCGCGCGACAACCCCGCCGGCCGCAGCGCCGCCCTACGAGACCCGGCCGGCGCCCTCTTCTCCATCTCCACCCTGCGCTGACCCCACCCCCACCCCCACCCCCACCCTCCCCGCCCCACCCTCCCCACCCTCCCCGTCGATCTTGCACTCGCGGCCCCCACTGCGAGGCATACACACCTTTTGCCGGGGCCAAAAGTCCAAGATCGACGAGGAGAAGTGAAGCCGGTCGAGATCTTGGTACGGAGTGGCCCCCAGGAGGGCCGATTCGTACCAAGATCTATGCGCACTCCGTCGATCTTGCAGTTGCGGCCCTTCCGAGGTGGCATACGCACGTTTTGCCCGGGCCGGAAGTGCAAGATCGACGGGAGAAGAGGGCGGGGAGAGGGCGGGGAGAGGGCGGGGAGGGGGCGGGGGTCAGGTGGGGCGGACGGGGACCACCAAGGGGCCGTGGTCGCCGGGGATCACCCGGATGTGGGCTCGGTAGTGGCGGGCCAGCAGCTCCTCGGTCAGCACCTCCTCCGGTGGTCCGGCGGCTGCCACCCGGGCGTCGGCGAGCAGGACCAGACGGTCGGCGTACTCGCCGGCGATGGAGAGGTCGTGCATGGTGGCGAGCACTGTCAATCCGTGCTCGCGGCGGAGCTGGTCGACCAGTTCCAGCACCTCCTGCTGGTGCCCGATGTCCAGCGCGCTGGTCGGCTCGTCGAGCAGCAGCAGGGTGGCGCCCTGGGCCAGCGCCCGGGCCAGGAAGACGCGCTGCCGCTCGCCGCCGGAGAGGGTGGCCAGCTCGCGGTGGGCGAACGGGCCCAGGTCGAGGCGGTCCAGCACCTCGTGCACGGCGGCCAGGTCGGCGGCGGACTCGCGGCCCAGCGGCGGGATGTACGGGGTGCGCCCGAGCAGCGCGTAGTCGAACACCGACATGCCGATCGGTACGACAGGGGACTGCGCCACGGTGGCCACGATCCGGGCGCGGTCGCGGCGGCGGAGCGCGCCGATCGGCGTACCGAAGAGGGCCACCTCGCCCGGTGCGGCCAGCAGGCCGCCGACGGCGCGCAACAGGGTCGACTTGCCGGCGCCGTTGGGTCCGATCACGGTGACCCACTCGCCCGCCGTGACGGTGAGGTCGACGCCGGCCAGGACCGGGGTGCCGCCCAGGGCGACGCGCAGGTCGTGGACGCGCACCGCGGGGGCGTTCACATCGCCACCCGGCGGGCGGTCCGCAGGACCAGCACGAAGAACGGGCCGCCGAGTAGCGCGGTGACCACGCCGATCGGGATCTCGGCGGGCGCGGCGGCGGTACGGGCGACCACGTCGGTCAGGGCCAGGAACGCGCCGCCGAACAGCATCGACAGCGGCAGGATCACCCGGTGGCTGGAACCGGCGAGCAGCCGCATGGTGTGCGGCACGATGATGCCGACGAAGCCGATCAGCCCGGACGCGGAGACGGCGGCGGCGGTGCCGAGCGACGCGGCGGCGATCAGCAGGTAGCGGGAGCGCTGCGGGTGCAGGCCGAGACCGGCGGCCTCGTCGTCGCCGACGGAGAGCACGTCCAGCTCGCGCCGGTGCAGCAGCACCACCACGGAGGTGAGCACGAAGTACGGCAGGACCAGCCACACGTCGTGCCAGCCGGCGGTGGCGAGCCGTCCGAGCAGCCAGGAGTAGACCTGCTGGATGTTGTCGGAGTGCTGTTGCAGCAGGTACGTCTGCCCGGCGGCGAAGAACGCGGAGACGGCCACGCCGGCCAGGATCAGCGTGGCCGGGGAACGGTCCCGCCCGCCGGCCGCGCCGAGCAGGTAGGTGAGCACCACCGCGCCGAGCGACCCGACGAACGCGGCGAGCGGGATGGTGATCGGCAGCCCGGTCAGCGCGCCACCCGCACCGGCGCCGAGGACGATGGCCGCGGTGACCGCGAACCCGGCGCCGGCCGCCACGCCCAGCAGGTACGGGTCGGCCAGCGGGTTACGGAAGACGCCCTGGTAGCAGCCGCCGGCCAGGGCCAGGAGCGCGCCGACGAGCAGTCCGAGCACGACCCGGGGCAGCCGCAGCTCGGTGATGATCGCGACTTCCCGCTCGGTGAGCCCGCTGTCCAGGTGCACGCCTGGCAGCAGGTTGAGCAGTTCGGCCGCGACGCTGCCGGGCGGCAGGCTGACCGGGCCGAGGGAGACGCCCGCCACCAGCGCGACGAGTACCGCCACGACTCCGGCGAACAGCCAGCGCTTACGCAGCCCGGCGGGCCGGATCGGGGCGCCGCCCGCGCCGGGCGCCCCGGGCCGCCCGGGGCGGGAC
>NZ_JBXUOV010000238.1:0-7269 GCF_057196585.1 Micromonospora sp. ATLC20 | reverse complement strand
GGCGTCGTCGTGGGGGCCGGCCCGGACACCGGCTCCGGACGGCTGCGCCGCCCACCGGGGACCTGCTCGGGACGGCCGCGACGGCCGGCCGGTTCGGGTGCGCCGGCCGGTTCGGGACGACCGAGGTGGGGCTCGGCGATCGGCTCCGGCGGGATCGAGCGCACCGGACGCAGATCGGCCGCGGGCGCCGGGGCCAGCTCGTCGACCTGCTCGCCCCGTCGCGCGGCGGCCCGGCGGCCGGTCGCGGGAGCGGGAGCGGTGCGTTCGGCGAGCGCGCCGACGAGCGCGTCGCAGCCGGCGTCACACGTGCGGACGGAGGCGACTGCCTGCCGCACGGTCTCGGCGACGGCAGCGGTGAGCGTGCGGTTGACGGTGGCCCGCCGGGGCGTCTCGGAGATGGCGACGCGCAGCGCGGTCACCGCGTCGGAGACGGCGTCGGCGTCGGCCACTCCCTCGCCGGCCAGATGCGCGACGACCGCGTCGGCGGCCGGCGCGCCACCACGGCCCGCGGGGCCGGTGAGCATGCCCGGCTCGGGCAGCGCGTCGAGCACCGCCAGGGCGATCCGGTCGGCAGGATCCGGGTAGGCCCGCAGCGCGGCCGGGTACAGCTCGCGGAGCACCTCGCGCAGCGTCACCGCGGCGGAGTGCCGGCCACTCGCCAGCGCCGCGTGCGCGGCCAGGACCTGCGTGTATCCGGCCAGCTCACGCGGTGCCGGGAGGGTCACCGCGGAGAGCGCGCCGGCCTGGAGCGCGCGGGCCAGCCCGACCGCGCGACGCTCGGCGGGCGGGGACTGCATCTCCTCCAGGGAGTCGTCGTCGGCGAAGCGCTCGGCGAAGTCGTCGACCGAGTCGTCGTCGGCGATCGCCAGCGGCCGGCCGGCGGCGCTCAGCAGCGAGGTGACGATGTGGTCGTCGCTGTCGGCGGCGATGGCCGCGCCGCTCGGACCGCCGGACCGCTCCACCAGCAGCGCGACCAGCCGGGCGTAACCGGCGGGATCGTCACCGATCTCGCAGACGTGCAGCAGACGGCCTGCGTCGTCGACCACAGCGGACGTCAGCGTCGTTCCGGCCGAAGCCGTTCGGTCGGCCGGATCTGCCGAGGCCAGACCGCAGTACACGCGCACGAGCGCCACGGCGTCGTCCTCCTCCCGGGACACAGGTCTTGCTCTGCCAGAGACTGATGCTCCCCGCTCCGGGTCAGTCGCGCCAGTCCACAACCGCAGAGATCTTGCCGACAATGGTGCGCCAACCCAAACTTGCGGTTTGTGCCCCGATTTTCTTCAGCCGGCGCCGACCCAGGAAACCACCGACGCCACCGTTGACGGAAGCGCGCAGAGCCTCGTCCAGGTCGTCCAGGCTGGAGCCCGCCGAGAGCATGTCCAGCACGGCGGGTAGCCGCAGGGCGTACGCCAGGTCACGGGCGATCTCACCGGCTTCGATGAGCAGCTCGTGGTCCCACGCGTCGTGGCCGCCGCGCAGGTTCTCGACCACCAGGTCGAGCTCGTACGTGTCCTCGTCCAGCGGGGCGATGTCGGCCGGTTCCAGCCGTTCGGACAGTTCATTCCAACTGTCCAGCTGGGACAGATCGTTCGGCGCACCGGAACGGATGAAAGTGACCAATGACTCGGGGGTCTTGAACAGCAGGAGCCGGCCCTTGTGAGTGAGGAAGAGCGGCACCTCCTCGTCGCCCGCCTCGTCCTCGTCGTCCTCGTCCTCGGCCTCGGAGTCGTCCTCGTCGTCCTCGGCCTTCTCCTCGTCCGAGGCGTCGGCCTTGCCCTTGCGGCGGGACTTGGCGTCCTTCTCCTCGTCCTCGTCGTCCTCCTCGGCGGAGAGGGCGGCGAACTCCTCGTCGAGGATCACCACCTCCTCGTCCTCCTCGGTCTCGACGACCTGGCGGCGGGCCAGGAACGGGTCGTCCTGGTCGCGCTCGGCGACGTCGGTCGGGGTCAGCTCGCGCGCCGGCCGGTACGCCCGCAGCGTGAAGCCGGTGCCGGCGGGCAGGGCGATCTCCACCGGGTCGATCCGCACCTCTTCCCAGAGCGCGCGGTCCGCCGGCGGGCGGTCCTCCTCGACCTCGTCGGCCGCGGCGGCGGCGTCGGTGTCGTCGAGCTCGGGCTCGTCGGCGTCGGGCCGTTGGGGCGACTGGCGGGCCACGCTGACCTCCGTGTGCGTTCGGGTTGCCCACCCGGCGGCGTCGCGCCGCCGAGTGACTCTGCGCACATACCCTAGTGGGCGACGGTTCCGACCGGGAGTCGCACCCCTTGGCGTCGCGGCGGCACGACAAGTAGCGTTGCTACACATGAAGGCGCAGGCGCTGCACGGACACCTGGACGCGCTCCTGCTCGCCGTGCTGGAACGGGGCGCGCTGCACGGCTACGCGATCATCGAGGCGTTGCGGGCCCGCAGCGGCGGCACGCTGGATCTGCCCACCGGCACCATCTATCCGGCGCTGCGCCGGCTGGAGCGGGCCGGGCTGGTGGCGAGCACGTGGAGCACCGTCAACGGCCGGGAGCGCCGCACGTACGAGCTGACCGAGGCCGGCGGCCGCGCGCTCGCCGGGGAGCGGGCCGGCTGGCACGAGTTCAGCGCCACCGTCGGGCGGTTCCTCGGCGCGGACGAGCCACCCACCGCACCGGCCTGACGGGGGCGCGCCGGCAGCCGCTCAGCCGGCCAACCGGCGGTCGGCGAGCACCCAGCATCGGGCCGCCCGGGCCAGCGCGAACCAGGCCGCCGAGACCACCACCATCCCGATGACCAGGGGTGGCCAGGTGAGCGCGGCGTCCCACAGCCCGATCGACCAGCCGAACAGCGCGCCGCCGGCGACCGCGCCGAGCAGCAGGCTGCCGGTCAGACCGAAACCGATCAGCCGCGCCGGGCGGACGAGCCGCGGTGAACCCCACCGGGCGACCAGCGGACCGACCAGCAGCGCGACGAGCGCCAGCGCGGCGACCACGCCCCAGATGCCGTTCAGCGCGGCGGAGAGCAGCAGGTAGGTCTGCGGCGGCGGCGGACCGTCGCTCCAGCTCGACCCCTGCCAGGTCAGGTCACCGGCGGCGATGAGCACCACCGCCACCACGAGCGTGCGCAGCGCCAGCCCGCGCAGCGCGCCGACGGCCAGCTCGGCCTGGAAACCCGGCACGAGCTGGGCGTCGCTGCCGAACTCGGCGACCGCCCGCCGCTGCGCCTCCGCGCGCGGCAGGCCCCCTTCCCGGTACGCCTCGACGGCGTCCTCCAGCGCGTGCCGCGCCTCGGTCAGCAGGTCGGTCTTGAGCCGGTTCGGCCCGTGCAACCGCGTGGACAACTCGTGCAGCCGGCGGTCGACCACTGCCTCCTCATGCACCCGCATGGGGTAAGCCTGCCACCGGAGGGCGACAACCCGCGTCAGGGAAAACCCCGATCGGCCGGGCGTCAGGGCGTGATCGCCAGGTAGCCGCGCTCGGCCGCCTCCTGGCGCAGCCACTGCTCCCGGTACCAGCCGGGGCGTGCCACCAGCTCGTCGTGCCGGCCGCGCTGCACGATCCGGCCGCCTTCGAGCACCACGATCTCGTCGAACCCGGCGAGGCCGCTGAGCCGGTGGCTGATCAGCAGCACCGAGTGCCCGGCCGGGGTGGCGGCGAGCGTGGAGTCCAGCACCGCGTCCGCGGCCGCCGGGTCGAGCCCTTCGGTCGGCTCGTCGAGCACCAGCACCGGCGGGGCGGCCAGCAGCGCCCGGGCCAGCGCGAGCCGCTGCCGTTGCCCGCCGGAGAGCTGCCCGCCCTGCTCGCCGACCACCGTGTCCCAGCCGTCGGGCTGTTCGCGTACCCAGTCGAGCAGGCCGGCCGCCCGGGTCGCGGCGACCAGGTCCGCCTCGGTGGCGTCCGGGCGGCCGAGGAGCAGGTTCTCCTCGACCGTGGCGTGGAAGACGTACGCCTCGGCGAGCAGGCCACCGACCACCCGGGGGAGGTGTTCGGCCGGGATCTCGGACACCGGCACGCCGCCGGCGGTGACGCGGCCGGTGTCGGGGCGTACCGCGCCGGTGAGCACGGCGGCGAGTGTGCTCTTGCCGGCGCCGCTCGGCCCGACCACCGCCACCCGGCGGCCGGCCGGCAGGTCGAGGTCGAACCCGGCCAGGGCGGGGGCGGCGCCGGCCCGGTAGCGGACCGTCACGTCGGCGAACCGCACGTCGTGGCCGTCGACAGTGGGCTCCGGCGCGTCCGGTGGCGCCGCCGGGCCGGGCTCGGTGAGCAGGTCGGCGACCCGGGCCAGCCCGGCCCGCAGCTGGGTACGCTGGCGGGCCGCCGCGACGAGCGCGAGCGCCACCTCCACGGCGGCGAGCGAGCCGACCGCGAGGACGCCGACCAGCACGCCGCCGACCTCGGCCCGCAGCGCCACGACCACCACGGCGGCGGCGGTGAGGCCACCGACGAGGACGCCGAGCGCGTCCACCGCGAAGCCGGTCGCGGCGAGCCGGCGTTCCAGCCGGGCCAGTCGTCCGGCCCGCTCGTCGGCGGCGGCGAGCGCGGTGCCTGTGGCCCCGAACGCGGCCAGGTCGGCGGCGCCGTGGGTGAGGTCGACCGCGTCCACGGCGAGCGCGCCCCGCAGCGGGGCCACCTCGTCGGCGGCGCGGCGGATGATCCGGGCGGCGAGTGCGGGGAGCGCCACTCCCGCCACGAGCAGGCCGAGCGCGAGCACACCGGCGGCCGGCGGCGAGATCAACGCGGCGACGCCGACCGCGAGCACGCTGACCAGCGCCGCCGCCGCTCCCGGTACGAGGACGCGCAGCAGTAGGTCCTGGGCCGCCTCCACGTCGGAGACCAGCCGGCTCAGCGCGTCCCCGGTACGGCGACCGGTCTCGCGCCGGGCGGCGAGCGTGGCGAAGACGCGGGCCCGCACGTCGGTGATCATGCGGAGGACGGCGTCGTGCCCGGCGAGCCGTTCGGTGTACCGGAACACGCCCCGGCTGACCGCCAGTGCCCGGACCGCGACGATGGCCACCGTCAGCCGGTCCAGCGGCGGCCGGCCGGCGGCGCTCATCAGCAGCCAGGTGGCGGTGGCCATCAACGCCAGGCCGGCGAACTCGGTGGCGGCGGCGAGCAGCCCGGCGCCGAGCAGCCGGCTCAGGTAGGGCCGGGCCAGACGCAGCACCGCCCGTTCCGCGCCGGGCCGGGCGGGCGCGGGCGGTTCCGGCGAGCCGGAGGCCGTCACCGCAACCCCCGTCGGCCCGGCCGGCTCCCGGCCCACCGGCGTCACGCCGTCGCCGGCGGTCACCGGGTCACCGCCGGTCGGGCGGGGGAGACGGGGCTCGCCGGGGCACCGGCGGGGGAGACGGGCTTCATCGGGCCACTCCCGGTCCGGTGGCGGTCGGGTGCAGTTCGGTGACCCGGCCGTCCTCGACGCGCAGGATCCGGTCGGCGTCGGCGAGCAGCGCGGGCCGGTGCGCGACGAGCAGCGCGGTACGCCCGGCGACCAGCCGCCGGGTCGCGTCCAGCACGACCGCCTCGCTGGCGCTGTCCAGCCGCGCGGTCGGCTCGTCGAGCAGCACGATCGGTGCGTCCCGGAGGAACGCGCGAGCCAGCGCGACACGCTGCCGCTGACCGCTGGACAGGCCGTGACCGCGCTCGCCCAGGCGGGTGTCCAGCCCGTCGGGCAGGGCGTCCACCACCTCGTCCAGCGCGGCGCCGGTGACCGCCGCGGCGAGCGCGGCATCGGAGGTGTCCGGTGCGCCGAGGCGGATGTTGTCGGCCAGCGACCCGGCGAACAGGTGCGCCCGCTGCGGCACCCAGGCCAGCTCGCGCCGCCAGTCGTCGAGGTCGACGCCGGCCAGGTCCACCCCGTCGACCGTGACCCGGCCGGAGGTCGGTGCGACGAAGCCGAGCAGCAGGTTGAGCAGCGTGCTCTTGCCCGCGCCGCTGGGCCCGATGATCGCCACCCGGTCGCCGGGCCGGATGGTCAGCGTGACGTCGCGCAGCGCGGTGGTCCGGTCGTACGCGACTGTGACGCCCTCGAAGCGGATCTCACCCCGGCCGCGCGGCGCCGGGCGGCGCGGCTCGGCGGTGGCGGGCGCGTCGGTGGCGGAGAGCGTGAGCGCCTCGTCCAGCGCGGTGAGTCCTTCCATGCTGGCGTGGAACCGGCTGCCCGCGGCCCGCAGCGGCAGGTACGCCTCCGGGGTGAGCAGCAGCACCAGCAGCGCGGTGGAGAGCGTGAGGCCGCCGCCGAGCAGCCGGATGCCGACCGGCACCGCGACCAGCGCGACGGAGAGCGTGGCGACCAGTTCCAGCACCAGCGCGGACAGGAACGCGATCCGCAGCGTCTTCATGGTGGCCTGGCGGTGGCCGTCCGCCATCCGGCGTACCACGTCGACCTGCCCCCGGGACCGGCCGAACGCGCGCAGCGTGGGCAGCCCGGCGACCATGTCGAGGAAGTGCCCGCCGAGCAGCGACAACCGGCGCCACTGCCGTTCGGTGGCGGCCTGCGCCTGCCAGCCGAGCAGCGCGCCGAAGATCGGGATGAGCGGGATGGTGAGCGCGATGATCAGCGCCGAGCTCCAGTCGGCGAACACGATCCGGGCCAGCACGGCCACCGGCACCGTGACGCTCAGCACGAGCTGCGGCAGGTAGCCGGTGAAGTACGGGTCCAGCGCGTCCAGGCCGCGCCCGGCCAGCGTGGCGAGCTGCCCGGCCCGCTGCCCGGCGACCCAGGTCGGGCCGTGCCGGCCGACCGCGCCGAGCAGGTCGGCTCGCAGCGCCGCCTTCACCGTGGCGGCGGCCCGCGCCGCGACTGTGCCCTGCGCCCAGCTCACCAGCGCCCGCCCGGCCACAGAGGCCACGAGACCGGCCAGCGCCGGCCGGTGCAGCCGCCCGTCGAACGCCGTCGCCAGCAGCGTCGCCAGCGCGGTGGCCTGAGCGATCACCAGCAGCGCGGTGAGCCCGCCCAGCACCGCGAGCACGGCGAGGTCGCGCCGGGCCGCGGGGACCCGACGCAGCAGACGCGGGTCGAACGGGCGGCGGTTCACCAGTACACCGGTGCCCTGCCGTCGATCCGTCCCCGGAAAACCCACCAGCACATCGCCTGAAAGCCTAGTAGGGCCGGCAGGAGCGGTAGCGCGAGCCATCCCAACAGCGCCAGCGTCGGGTGGCTGGCGGCCGCCTCGGCCACCGTCAGCGACGCCGCCGGGTCGGTGGTGGAGACCAGGATCCGGGGCCAGAGCGCGGCCCCGATCAGCGGCGCGGGCAGCGCCAGCGCCGTCGCGGTCGCGGCGAAGGCCGCCAGGGCCCGGCCCCGCCGCAGCGC
>NZ_JBXUOV010000237.1:0-7334 GCF_057196585.1 Micromonospora sp. ATLC20 | reverse complement strand
GTCACCGGGACCGGGGCGCCCGGCGCGGCGGCGCGGGCCAGCGCGCGCAGGCGGGGTTCCGGCTCGACGGCGAGCACCCGGCTGACCTGCGGCGGATAGTGCGCGAGGTTGCGCCCGTTCCCGGCGCCGACCTCGACCACCAGGCCGTTCAGCCCGGCGACGAGGCGGGCGCGGTGCCCGGCCATGCCGGCCTGGTCCAGGGCGACGCTGGCGCGGGCGAAGATCCGGGAGAAGATCGGATGGGAGACCGCCATCAGCGGCCGGCCGGTGGCGCGCCGAGGCTGAGCAGGAGCGGGCCGGCGGATCCGTCGACCAGGTCGCCGAGGCGTACCCCGTCGAGCACGGCGAGGAAGGCGGCCTGCGCGCGGCGCAGCTCACCGCGCAGCCGGCACTCCGCGATCAGCGGGCAGACCGGCTGCGCGCAGTCGACCACCTCGCCGTCGCCCTCGAAGGCACGGACCACCTGGCCGACGGTGATGTCCGCGGCGTGCTCGGCGAAGGCCACGCCGCCGGAACGGCCCCTGATGGTCACCAGGACCCCGATGCGTTGCAGTCGCTGCACCACCTTGGCGACGTGGCTGCGGGGCAGTTCGAGCCGGGTGGCGAGTTCGTCGACGGTGGCCCGGACCGGGGACGCGGCGGTCAGCATGGCGATCCGCAACGCCATGTCGGTCGACCGGTTGAGCCTCACGCACCGACCCTAGCCACTCGGCGCCGTCCAGGACACCAGCAGATTCACGGTGACCCATGCCACCCCGGCGCCGGGACCTTCGGCCCTAAAAGAGGAATCTCCGAATCCTGTTTCGTGGGGATCGACCTGTTCGAGCCCCGGAAGGAGATTCGGTCGTGCTCTCGGAATCCTCAGCAGCGGTCGTGACCGCCACCCTGCCCGTCGTGCGGGCGCACGGCGAGGCCATCACCGGCCGCTTCTACCAGCGGATGTTCGACGCCCACCCGGACCTGCTGGACCTGTTCAACCGGGGCAACCAGGCCACCGGGGCGCAGAAGGCCGCGCTCGCCTCGGCGGTGGTCGCATACGCGGCGCACCTGACCGGCGACGGCGGCATGCCGTGGGGGCCGGTCCTGGACCGGATCGCGCACAAGCACGCCTCCCTCGGCATCACCGCCACCCAGTACCCGATCGTCGGCCGGCACCTGCTCGCCGCGGTCGGCGAGGTGCTCGGCGACGCGGTCACCCCGGCGGTGGCCGCCGCCTGGGACGAGGTCTACTGGCTGCTGGCCTGCGAGCTGATCGCCCGCGAGGCGCGGCTCTACGCCGGCGCCGGCGTACCCGAGGGCGGTCCGGTGTGGCAGGACTGGCGGGTGACCGGCCGGACCCGGGAGAGCGCCGACGTCGTCTCGCTCACCCTCGCGCCGGCCGGCGGCGGCGCCGCGCCCGGCTTCACCCCCGGCCGGTACGTCTCGGTCGCCGTCGACCTGGACGGCGGCCGAGGGCAGCAGATCCGCCAGTACAGCCTCTCCGGCCGCCCCGGCGCCGAGGAGTGGCGGATCACCGTGAAGCGGGTACGCGGCGAGGGCGGCGCCCCCGACGGCATGGTCTCCGGTCACCTGCACGACCGGGTGTCCGCCGGCGACACGCTGCGGCTCAGCCCGGCGTTCGGCGAGGTCGACGCCACCGGCGGCGACGGGCCGCTGCTGCTGGTCAGCGCCGGCATCGGGCTCACCCCGGCGATGGCCGCGCTGGCCCACCTGGCCGACCGGGATCCCGGACGGCGGGTGACGCTGGCACACGCCGACCGCGCCGCCGAGGCGCACGCGCTGCGCGCGGAACTCCCCGCGCTCCAGCAGCGGCTGCCGAACCTGGCCGTCCACCTCTGGTACCTCGACGCCGCCGGGGCCGACCTGCCCGGCCTGAAGGCGGAGGTGTCCGCCGGGCTGATCGACCCGGACCGGCTCCCGCTGCCCGCCGGGGTGGACGCGCACCTGTGCGGCCCGGTCGCGTTCATGAACCTGGTCCGGGGCAACCTGCTGCGCCGGGGTGTGCCGGCCGAGCGGATCGCCTACGAGGTGTTCGGCCCCGGGATGCTGCCGGGCTGACGCCCCGCGGAGAAGTCGACGATCTCCTGGTTAGGGGCGCAAGCCGAGGGTACGGGTCCTCCATGCGCATCCCCGGCATCAACGCGATCCTCCGGCCACCACGGAAGCGGTGGACGCCGCCCCACCGGACGCCGGGGCGCCGGCCACCCGCGTCGACACGCTCGTGGCGGCGGCGCGCCGGCTGACCGAGGACGCCGACGCCGCGTACCGACTCGGCGCACGGGCACGCGAGTGGCGGGGAAGCGGTCCGGTCCGGACCGCTTCCTCGCCGACTGGGACCGGATCCTGGAGGACGAGAACATGCGCATCGCGATGATTTCCCAGCATGCCAGCCCGCTCGCCGCCCCCGGCGAGGAGGACGCGGGCGGCCAGAACACGCACGTGGCGGAACTCGCGTCCGCGCTCACCGTTGCCGGCCACGACGTCCGCGTCTACACCCGCCGTGACTCCCCCGAGCTGCCCGAGGCGGTCGACGCGCCGGACGGCTACCAGGTGTGCCACGTGCCGGCCGGTCCCGCGCGGCGGATGCCGAAGGACGACCTGCTGCCGTACACGGGCGAGTTCGGGAGCCGGCTGGCCGACACCTGGCGGCGCGGCGGCTGGACCCCGGACGTGGCGCACGCGCACTTCTGGATGAGCGGGCTGGCCACCGTACACGCGAGCCGTCGCACCGGCGTGCCGACCGTGTTGACGTACCACTCGCTCGGCACCGTCAAGCGTCGCCACCAGGGCGTACGGGACACCAGTCCACCGGGGCGCGCCGGTTACGAGCGGGCGCTCGGCCGGGCCGTGGACCGGGTCGTCGTGCAGTGCTCCGACGAGGTCGCCGAACTGGTGCGGATGGGCGTACCCCGGTCCCGGATGGCGCTCGTGCCGGCCGGCGTCAACGAGGCGGTGTTCCGCCCGGACGGCCCGGTCGCGCCCCGCGACCCGGCCCGCCCGCGCATCCTCACCGTCGGGCGGATGGTCGAACGCAAGGGCTTCCTGGACGTGGTCCGGGCGCTACCGGCGGTGCCGGACGCGGAGTGCGTGGTGGTCGGCGGCCCGCCGGGCCACCTGCTGCCCGCCGACACGTTCGCCCGCCGGCTGTCCGCGCTCGCCGACTCGTGCGGCGTGGCCGACCGGGTACGGCTGCTCGGCGGCGTGCCGCGCGAGGAGATGGCCGCCTGGTACCGGTCGGCGGACGTGCTCGTGGCCGCCCCCTGGTACGAGCCGTTCGGGCTCACCCCACTGGAGGGCATGGCCTGCGGCGTGCCGGTGATCGGCACGAACGTGGGCGGCATCGCCGACAGCGTGGTGGACGGGCTCACCGGCGACCTGGTGCCGCCGCGTGACCCCCGCGCGCTCGGCACCGCGGTGCGCCGGCTGCTCGGCGACAACGTGCGCCGGTTCGCGTACGCCACCGCCGCGCTCGACCGCGTCCGCAGCCGGTACTCCTGGAGGCGCTGCGCGGAGCAGCTCGTCGCGGTCTACGGCGCGCTGACGAACGCGGCCCGGCCCGCACCGGCGGTGGCGTGAGGCGACCCCTTGCTACCCACCGGTAAGGTTCGGGCCGTACCCTGATCCGGGTGAGCGGGGACTACACCCAGGAGTACGTGGACGTCGACGGCGCGCGCATCGGCGTGCAGGTCTACCCGGAGCCGGCCGGTCCGCCCGGCGCGCCGGTGGTGCTGATCTGGCCCGCGATGGGCGTACGCGCCCGCTACTACCGGCCGTTCGCCGCCGCGCTGCGCGACGCCGGGCTCGCGGTGATCGTGGCCGACCTGCGCGGCACCGGCGAGAGCACCCCGGTGCCGTCGCGCGCCTGCCGGTACGGCTACCAGGAGATGGCCGCCGACGTCGGCGCCGTGCTCGACGCGCTCAAGCCCCGGCTGGACGGCCGCACCCGGCTGCTGCTCGGGCACTCCCTCGGTGGCCAGGTCGCGGTGCTGCACCAGGCGCTGGACGACGACGACCGGGTGGACGGGCTGGCCCTGGTGGCGGTGGGGCTGCCGTGGTGGCGGACGTACCCGGGCCTGCGCGGGTGGGGCGTGCTGCCGTACACCCAGGCCATCGCGGCGACGGCGCGGCTGCTCGGCGTCTGGCCGGGCTGGGGTTTCGGCGGCCGGCAGGCACGCGGCGTGATCCGCGACTGGGCCCACACCGCCCGCACCGGCCGGTTCCCGGCACTCGACGGCGTGGACGCGGAGGCCGCCGTGCGGCGGATCCGGACGCCGGTGCTCGCGGTCAGCGTCGACGACGACCAGTACACGCCGCACGAGACGCTCGACCACCTCTGCGGGAAGCTGACCGCGGCGCCGGTGACGCGGCACCGCTACACGGCCGCCGAGGCGGGCGCACGGCTGGACCACTTCACCTGGGTACGCGCGTCGGCGCCGCTGGCCGCCCGGATCGCCGCGTTCGCGGACACGCTCCCCCGGCGCTGAGCCCACGCCGGCACTGAGCCACTGAGCGCACGCTCCCCCGCCGGTGAGCCACGCCCGGGCGTGAGTCGCCCGATCGTGGGTATGCCGCACCGCCCGAACACGGCGGAGGGGGATCTGATGTCAGAACGGCACACCACGCTGCGCTCGATGCACGACCTGGGCCTGGCGGCCTGGTTCGGCGGTTCCCTGATGGGGGCGCTGGGCGTGAACGGCGCGGCGGCGCGGATCAACGACACGACCGAGCGGCTGCCGGTGGCCTCGGCCGGGTGGGCGCGGTGGACACCGGTGAACGCGGCGGCGATCGGCGCGCACCTGGCCGGCGCGGTCGGTGAACTGGTCACCGAGAGCCCGCGGATGGCCCGCCAGGCGGGCGTGGGGAAGATGAGCGCGGTGAAGACCGCGCTGACGGTCGGGGCGCTGGCCGTGACCGGCTACAGCCGGCTGGTCGGCATGCGGCTGGAGAAGGCCGGCGGGCCGCCGGTCGAGGGGACCACCGAACCGAACCACCACACCCCGGCGAACGTCGCCGCCAGTCAACGGCAGATGAAGCTGCTCCAGTGGGCTGTTCCGGCGCTGACCGGCGCGCTCGTCGTGGTGTCGGCGTACATGGGCGAGCAGCAGAAGCCGGGCCAGGTGTTCCGGGGCATGCTCGACCGCGCGGGCGGGCTGATGGCCGCGCCGAAGAACATCGGCAAGGTGGCCGCCGTGGGCGCGGCCGGCCGTCACCTGGTCGGGGCGAGCCGCTGACCACCGCGCGGCCGACGACCCACATCGGGGTGGGTCGCCGGCCGCGCGGTGCACCGGGACCGGACCGGCCGCCGTCGGGCGGCGCGGGCACAGCAGGCGAGGTGAGGTGACCATGACCAGCAGGGACCGGCCGGGTACCGGTGACGGGCGCGGGCCGGAGTCGGCGGCGCCGTGGGGGACCACCGACGGCTTCGACGCCGACCCGCCGTGGGGCGCCGGTGACAGCGACCCGATGGACGAGGGCAGCGAGGAGACCGCCGTACCGCAGGGGCGGCGCGGTGAGCGCCGGGCGGCCGGCGCCGGGCCGGGCGGGCCGAAGGCGGGCCGGCACGGGTTCGGATCCGTCGAGCCGACCCGGACGGCCGAGGCCGGGCCGGGCGCACCGCCGGATCCCGCCCCGTCCGGGCGGACGTTCCCGGACGACAGGGCGGACGGCGACCTCGGCGACAACGCGCTGGAGGAGGCGACCGGGATGCGTCCGGAGACGCGTCCCTGAGCCGTCAGGACCCGGTGCCGTCCTCACCCGGGTCGCCGAGCGCGGACGGCTCGTTGTCCGGCACCGGCGACTCGGTCACCGGATGCCCGGTGTCGTCGACCAGGCCCGGCGCCATGCTGCCGCCGTGTGCCTCCTCGGCCTCCCGGGTCGCCCGCGGGTCCCGCTCGTCGTTGCGCCGCTGCTCCACCGATCCCCCTTCGCTGTCGTCCATGACCCCGGCGGTACCCGGACGGTGGCGGCGGAAACGTCAGGCGCGCGCGGCAGCGGGGGCGACGTCGAGCAGGTCGGCGAGGCGGGCGGCGTCGCGCTGGGCCTGGTCGCCACAGCAGTTGTTCATCAGCACGTGCAGTTCGGCGCACTGGTCGGCCAGTTCGCGCAGCAGCACCGACCAGTGCCGCAGCTCGTGCTCGCCGTAGGCGTAGCGGAACCGTTCCTGCTTGTCGCCGCTCTCCCAGGCCGTGCTGTGCCCGTGGAACCGGATCACGGCCAGGTCGGTGGTGGCGACCAGGACCGGCGGCACCGAGGAGGCGTGCCCCTGCGGCATGTCCACGCAGGCGTACCCGAGGTCGTGCTCGCGCAGGAACGTCACGGTCTCGGCCATCGCGTCCCCGTCGAACCAGGACGAGTGCCGCAGCTCGACGGTGACCGGCCAGGGACGGCAGCGCCGGGCCGCGTCGAGGATCCGCCGCCGAGCCGCCTCGCCACGCGCCAGCCACGGCGGGAACTGCAACAGCACGGCGCCGAGCCGGTCGGCCGCCGCGAGCGGCGCCAGCGCCGCGTGGAACCGGTCCCACACCTCGTCGTACGCCCCGGCGGGCAGGTCGCGCCAGCGGATCCGGCTCGGGCCGCCGGCCGGACGCAGGTCCTTCGGCAACGCGTCGATCGGTGTGTGGTGGCCGGTGAACAGGCGGAACGCCTTGACGTCGAAGGTGAATCCGTCCGGCGTCGCGGCCGCCCAGCCCGCCGTGGTCTCCGGCGCCGGCACGGCGTAGTACGACGTGTCCACCTCGACCAGTCCGAACCGCTCCGCGTACCAGCCGAGCCGGCCGGCGGGCGTGTTGACCCCGCGCGGATACCAGCCGGAGCGGACCAGCATCTGGTCGGCCCAGGACGACGTGCCCACCTTGATGACACCCATGTAATTCAGTTCACCGCGACCGCCGGACATCGGCAACCGGAGATGCCCTCCGGGTCCGGACCGGCACCGGGTGACCGGCCTCACCGTGGTTTCGCGCCGCCCGAGTGTGACGCCCGGCCGGTTTGCGGCGCTGAGGGTCACGAGATGGACGCATCCGGCCTGGACCAGGAAACCGTCGAGCGGCTGCTCGCCGGCCGCTCCGGCGACGCGCCGCCCGCTCCGCCGGCACTGCTCGCCGTGCTGGCCGCGGTCCGGGCCGCACCGGGCGCGGGCGAACTCGACGGCGAGGCGGCAGCGGTCGCCGGGTACCGGTCGGCCCGGCGGATGCGCCGTCGCCGCCGTGTCCGCTTCGGTGTCCGGATGGCGGTGGCCGGGCTCGCCGCGTCCCTCACCGGTGGTGTCGCGCTCGCCGCGACCGGGAACCTGCCGCGCGCCGCACGACCGGCGCCGCCGCCGATCGGCACCGCGC
>NZ_JBXUOV010000236.1:0-7432 GCF_057196585.1 Micromonospora sp. ATLC20 | reverse complement strand
CGGCAGACGCCGGCCGGCTCCGGGCCGTACGGACGGGGCGCTGCATCACGGGGCCTGCGGCGCCGTGTTGTCCGGGATGGCGTTCATCCAGTTGTTCGCCTTGGCCAGGGCGAGCCCGGTGACCGCCATGGCCACCGCGACCAGGCCGAAGATGATCACCGCGGTCGGCACCGGGCTGTCGCCGCGCTCGGAGCCCCGGCGCAGCTCGGCGAGGCGGGTGCTCACCGCCACGTACAGGTAGGCGTAGAGGTGCATGGTCGTCTCCTTCTCGAAGGTGGGTTCACAGACGGGCGAGGAACGGATAGACGGCGAAGCCGAGCAGGACGAACACCAGCAGCGAGCCGGGAATGTCCAACTTGCTGGTGACCCCCTCGGCCCGGGCCAGGTTGTCGGTACGGATCTGGTCGCGCAGCGACTCGGCGCGGGACCGCAACGTCTCGTGCACCTGGGCGCCCTCGCTGCCGGAGGAGCGCATGATGGCGCCCACGTCGCCCAGCTCCGGGATGCCGATCCGCTCGGCCAGCTCCTGCAACTCGTCCCAGGGCGAGTGCATCTGGAGCTGGGCGAGCCGCAGCGCCTCCCGGATCCGGTCGAAGACCCAGCCGTCGCAGACCGCCGCCGCGCGCTCCAGCGACTGCACCGGGCCGTGCGCGGCGGACAACTGCAACGCCACCAGGTCGAGGTAGGTGCAGACCGCCTGCCGGAACTCGTCCCGGGCGGCGTCGGCCTTGGCGAGGACCGCGCGGTGCGCGAGCAGCCCGGCACCGAGCGCCAGGCCCAGGCTGGCCACCACCGGTACGGCCACCGGCAGCGCCACCCCGCCGACGAAGAGCACCGCCGAGGCGACCGCCGGCGTGGCGAAGCCGATGAGCGCGGACAGCAGCACGGACAGCGCGTACTGCTCGGGGGTGCGGTCGAGCAGGGCGAGTTGCCGGTGTGGCGGGCGCAGCCAGCGGGCGAACCCGCCGAGCCAGTCCGGCCCGGCACCGGCGGCCGGGGCCTGACCGGGCGGCTGGTGCAGCCGGCGCAGCGCCGGGCCGAGCGCCGGGGTGGCCGGCAGCGCCTCGCGTACGACCAGGAACAGCCCGAGCCCGACCGCGCAGCCGCCGAGCACCGCGATCGCCATCTGCCAGTTGAGTGCACTCATGCTGCCCGCCTCTCGTTCGCGACTGCGGGGCTCGCAAGCTCGCTCCTCGCGCTCACGCGATTGCCTCGTCCAGGTCGGGCGCCGGCAGGAACCGCGCCGGCCGGGGCGGCTGGCTCATCGAGCGCACCCAGACCAGCAGGCCGACGAACGCCGCACCGAGCACCGCCATCACGAGCTGACCGGTCACCGTCCCGTAGGGACGGATGTAGTCGCTGTTCACCAGCCCGTACGCGAGCGTCGCCAGCGTCATGCCGGTGAGGAAGCGGACCGCGAACCGGGGCTGGGTGCGCTTCGCCTCGACCTCGCGGCGGGTCGCCACCTCGGCCGAGGCGGCGGTGGCGATCGACCCGAGCACGTCGCCGAGGCGCTCACCCCGATCGGTGAGGTGCAGGATCAGCGCGGCCACCACCTGGTCGGCGACCGGGTCGGCGATCTCGTCGGCGAAGGCGAGCAGGGCGGAGCGGGCCAGCCAGCCGGCCTGGAGGCGGGCCGCGAGCGTGCGTACCTCCTCCTGGATCTCCTCCGGCGCGGTGGCGATGGTGCCGATGATCGCCTGCTGGAGTCCCTGGCCGGTGGCCGAGATGTCCTTGAGCCGGCGGGTCCACTCGCCTACGGCTTCGACCCGGGCGATGGCCCGCTGCTCGGCCCGGCCGACGGCGAACAGCCACGGCACGCCCGGCACCGCGAGCGCCACCAGCAGGCCGACCACCGGCAGCCCGGTGAGCAGGAACGCCGCCGCCCCGGCGACCACAGCGGCGCCGAGCAGGAGCTGGTAGCGGTGCTGGTCGGCGCGGCTCGCGCCGGAACCGGTCCAGAGCCGGCTCAGGCCCGGCCCGCTACCTGGCGCCGGACCCGGCGGCCGGCGGGTGCCGACGAGCGCGACGACTGTCAGCACCAGCCCGGCCACGCACGCGGCGCCGGAGACCAGGGCGATCAGTTCGATCTGCGTCACGCCGGGCCTCCGCTCGGCCGCGCCCCGAGGCGGGTGTGCCGGGGCCGCCGCCACGCGCCCATGCCGGCCTCGACGAACCGGGTGAGCAGGCGGGCGTCGTAGCCGACACGCAGCAGCTGGTCGCGGATGCGTTCGGGCAGGTGGCGGGGGACCGCACGGCCGTCCGGGCCGGGGCCGAAGACGGACGTGGTGGTGATCCGGTTGCCCTCGCCGACGCCGATGACCTCCTCGACGTGCGAGACGAACCGGTGCTTGCGCCCGCCGATCGCTGTCTCGTCCTCGACCGTCACATAGACGATCAGGTCGAGCGCATTACCCGCCATCCGGCGGGCCTGGTCGACAGTCATCTCCCGGCCGTGCGACAGCGCCAGCTCGATGATGCGTTCGCTCACCCCCGAGGGGGTACGCGCGTGGATGGTGCACATCGACCCGCGGCTGGTGGTCATCGCCTGGAGCATCGGCACGATCTCCCGGGACCGCACCTCGCCGACGATGATCCGCAGCACGCCCATGCGCAGCGACACCGGGATCAGGTCGGCGATGCTGACCTCACCCGCCGGCCGCCCGTCCGCGCCGCGCTCGCCGTGCCCCTCCCGGGACTCGAAGCTCATCACCGCCCGGTGCTTGTGCCCGCGCCGGGCCGGCAGCAGTTCCCGGCTCTCCTCCAGCAGCACGTACGGCTCGTCGGCCGGGATCTCGTCCATCAGCGCGCGGATGACAGTGGTCTTCCCGGCTCCGGCGAGCCCGGCGACCATGATGTTCAGCCCGGCCCGCATGGACGCGCGGAGGAAGTCGCGCAGCAGCGGGTCGATCATCTCGTCCAGGTCGGGCCGGCCGCCCGCGATGTCCTCCAGGCTCACTTCGAGCGTGTTGTGCTTGCGGATCACCGCATACGGGCGGTGGCTGACCAGGAACACGGCGGCGAGCCGGCTGCCATCGGGCAGTTGCAGGTCGAGCGTGGGCTTCGAGGTGGACAGCGACCGCTCGGTGGCCCCGGCGCGGCGGGCCGCCGCCTGGAGGATCTCGACCAGTTCGTCGTCGGTCTCGGCGATCGGCTCGGCCCAGTCGACGCCGCCGCCGTGCCGGGTGATGCGTACCTGGTCGCAGCCGAGGATGTGCACCTCTTCGATGCTGTCGTCGACGAGCAGCGTCTGGAGGCGGCCCAGCCCGACGAGTTCGGCTGTCACCTGGTCGAGCAGCAGCCGCTCCTCGTCGGCGGCCATCGGCGTGCCGGCCCGGCGTACCGAGTCGGCGTACGCGGACACCACGGCTACCGCCAGCCGGGCGCGCTCGACCTCCTCGGCGTCGGCGTCGAACTCGCGTCCGCGCTGCCAGTGGGTGAGCCGTTCGCTCAGTTCCCGGCGCAGCTCGCGGACCACTGCGAAGTCGACCCGAGGGCGTGGCGGCGGCGCCGCCGGCGCGGCGGGCATCGGACCGGGTACGTGGTGCCGCCCGTTCGGCGGGGCCAGCGGCGGCACAGTGGAGACGACGCCCGGCTGCTGGACGCGCGGGTCGTGGGAGACCGGCTCAAACCGCACCGGACACCCCCGGCACGCTCGGCGCGGTCACCGCGCGCGGTGTGGCCGCCCCGGGCCAGGCCAGCCGGGCCCGCCGCCGGTCCAGCAGCGCCCGTACCGGCACCTCCAGGGCGCCGGCCGCGCGCATCAGTGGCCGGTTGGCCCGTACGGTGCCGCCGTGGGCGAGCACCTCGGCGGTACGCGGGTCGTGCGGCAGGCGGGCGATCACCGGCAGCCGTAGCGCCTTGCTGATCTCGCTGGTGCCGTGCCCGTCCCCGACGACGAGGAGCCGCAGCGTGCCGGGCGGTACGCGGTGCTCGGTGAGGTCCCGCTCGATCGCGCGGGCGGTGGCCCGGGTGGCGGAGAGGTCGGGCAGGTGCGCACGGGTGACGAGCAGTACCACAGCGGCGGCCCGCAGCAGCGGCCACGGTGGACCGCCCACTGCCAGCCGGCCACAGTCGACGAGCACGTCGTACGGCGGTTCGCCCCGCTCCAGTGCGGTGAAGTAGTCGGCGAAGCGCTGCCAGAGCGGGATCACGCTGCCGGCCTGGGCCGGGTCCACGACGCCTGGTAGCAGCAGCCGCTCGCGGCGGGGCGCGTCCAGGTCGACCAGCTGGGACCAGAACGCGTGCTCCAGGCTGCCGTCGCGCAGCTCACCTACCGCCAGCTCACCGATGCCGCGCGGCCCGTCCAGCGCCCCGCCGAGGTAACCGGCGAGGATCGAGCCGCCCGCCGGGTCGCACTCGGCCAGCACGAGCCGCCGGTGCCAGCTCAGCGCGGCGGCGAGCGCGGCGGTGGTGACGCCCGGCGACCCCTTCGCCGAGACCAGGGCGATGATCGCCATCAGGCTGCCTCGGTGAGCACGAGCGCGATCCGGTCGTCGGCGGCGAGCGCCACGACAGCGGGCACGTCCCGTACGGCAAGCGCCAGGTAGACGACCACGTCGCCGTTCTGCGGCGTGGCAGTGTCGATCACGGTGCCCTCGAACCGGGTGCCGCCGCCACGGGACGCCTCGGAGCCTCCGCCGGTGGCGTTCGACGGCGTGCTGACCAGCAGCACCTTGTCGCCGGGGTGCAGCTTGCGGGCCGGCACCTGCTCGGGTTTCAGCCCCAGCGCGATCTGCTGCTGGCCGGCGCCGAGCAGTGGGGCCTCGGTGAGCTGCGCCTCGGTGAGCAACGTGCCCGGGGTGAGCCGGACGGCCGCCCGCAACCCCAGCACCTCGTCCATCCGGTCGGCGGGCACCGGCCGGAGTTCCCGGCCGCCGGAGACGCGCACCGGCACCAGGTCGTCGGCGCTGAGTTGCTGTCCCACGTCGACCGCCCGGGCCACGGCCAGGTACGTGCCGGTGGAGCGGACCGAGGTGACCGCGAACGCGGCGCCCAGACCGCCGAGGGCGATCAGCAGGACCGCCAGGCCGAGCAGGCCGGGGCGGACGCGTCGTTGCCGGACCACCTTCGGCGGTGCGACGGGTGCCTCCACCGGGGTTCCGTTGCGGGCTGCCACGACACTCATCGGGTCACCACCTGAAGCTCGTTGATCTGTACCAGGACGACGCCGCTCGACCGGCTCTGGGCGATCACGCCGCTCTCCCCGCCGCCGGACCACTCGACGGTCCAGAACGTCGTGGCGCTGACCTCGTAGGTGCCGGCCTCCGGATAGCCCTGGTCGAGGCCGCAGTCCGGCGAGGTGGAGCCGGCCCTCGGCCCGTTCGCCCGGTATGGCGTGCCCGGCCCGTCGCAGGTGACGTCGATGTCGTCGGACATGTGCCAGACGATCCGGTCCACCTTCGCGGTGATCTCCACGGTCAGCCCTCGGTCTGAGGCGGACGCGGATAGCGGCCCGAAGTACGCCTCGCCCGGGCTGGCCCACATCCAGACGGGTAGCCCGACCAGGCCGGGGCCCTGGCTGCGCCGGGGTGCCACGGCGGCGCGGGGCGGGAGCAGCGAGATCGAGGCCAGCGCGCGGCGGGCCAGTTCCTCCGGGTCCGGCGGCGCGCCGTAGCCGGGCGGCGGGGCGTCGAGAAGCGCCCGGCGCAGGCTGCCGAGGTCGCCGCCGTTGCAGGTGAGCTGGTACCACTGCTGGCCGGGAGGGGCCTCGCCCTGCGGCTCCTCGAGTTTGTAGTAGCAGCCGTCGGCGTTGTTGAACCAGCCGAGAACCTCGTGGTAGCAGGGGATGGCCCGGCCGTTCCACTGGCACTTCGGGGTGCTGCCGCCGTTGCCGCCCCCGCCGCCGTTGTCTCCGCCGCCACCCGGCCCACCCGGTCCGCCGGGGATGCCGGGGTCGTCGTCCCAGACGTCGCAGTCGGTCTGTTCCGGCGGGCACGAGCCGCCCGGATCGGCGGCGCGGGCGGGTGCGCCGGTGAGCGTCAGCAGCGCGGCCAGGCCGGCGGCGAGCAGCAGCCGGCGGAGCGTCCCGGCCCGGGCCGGCCGGGCCGGGACACCCCTTCCTCCCCAGGTCAGCACGGCTGGTCCTGGTGCGCGGCGCCGCCGTTGACGCGCCACCGGCCGTCCGGGTACCGGACCGCCGTGGCGGTGGCCAGGTAGCGCCCGCCGCGCGTGCCGGGCACGGCCTTGCGGTCCTTGGCGTAGACGAGCCGGTAGCCGCTCGCGTCCAGGCAGTCCTGGATCTCGACGGTGGGCGGGCGCGCGGTCAGGTCGACCGACACGACCTCGGGGTCGGAGAGCAGTTTCCCGGTACGCATCGCGCCGTGCTCCTTCGCGTCGAGAATCGCCATTCGCACCCGGGTCAGCAGCGGATCAGCCAGAAAACGGGTCAGAGCGGGATGGGACGGATCGCTGCGCGCACTGGCCGCCCGGGACGCGTCGAGATAGCCGGAATAGGCGGCCAGAGCCGCTTTTCCGGCCGCGTTCTCCTCGGCGCTGGAATGGGCGGCGGGTGCGGCGGCGCGGCCGGTCAGCGGACGGGTCGCCGCCTCCGGCTCGGTGCCGCAGCCGGTCGAGCCGACCACCAGCACGAGGCTGAGCAGGAAGATTTCCCATCGGCGGGATTGCCATGTGCGCAACGCCGATCCCTCCTCGGTGCCGGCCCGGGGCGATCACGCCGACCCGCTCCGGGCATGCGGAAGCGCGCCCGGAACTGTCACTCCGGGCCCCCGTCGCCGCCACTTGTATTGACCTGTACTGATCGCTGCGGATTCTGTGCCCTTGCTCCTCCGACGCCAATTGATCGGGGGTTGCGTCGTACCCAAGGGGCGAGCATAGGCTCACGTCCGCCGATGCAACAGAGGCAATTCACGTGAACACGGTGAGTGAAGACGGGAGGTGGTGGCCGGTGTGTGTCACCACGGTGACGAGCGGGCTTCGGCGGGGTTCCGGGCCGGCTGGCGTGTGCTCACCCGTACGCGCCGCGGCGGTGACGACGGGCCGCCGGTATGGGTGGGGAGCATGCCGCTCGTCCGATCCGTCCCGCCGGTCCGCCGGGGTTCACGCCGTGGCTCGTCCCGGCCGGTCGCGCGTCGCGCCGCACGCCGCCGCGGGCTTCCCCCGTCACATTCGCACGATCGATAAATCACTCTGCGTGCTCCACGATGGAACGCACGGCGACCGGACGGGGGATCCGATATGACGGCTGAACGGGTGCGGCGTACCGGACCGGTGGCCGATGCCGGCCGTCTGAGCGCCCGGCTGGCCGCCGCCCTGACTGTCGTACCCCTGCTCCGGCTGGCGGTGGCGCGCTACGCCGTACCGCCGGGGTGTCCGGACCGGACGGCGTGCGACGGCTGCGGCACGCCGATCGGGCTGGACCGGCCGCTGCCGGCGCTCGGCCCCGCGGCCCGGTGCCCGGCCTGCCGAGCCC